>QIGT01000115.1 GCA_003230835.1 Gammaproteobacteria bacterium | reverse complement strand
TACAGCTCAAATCGCTTTATCTAAAGTGCGTTTTCAGCGGCTTGGCTACTTCAAAGGGGTTGATGTTGAAACGCCGCAAGTCGCCGGTACAGACGATCAAATCGACGTTAATTTCACCGTGGAGGAACAACCCTCCGGCAGTATTTCTGCAACCGTTGGCTTCTCCCAAGGCTTTGGCTTGATCTTAGGCGGCAATTATCAGCAAAACAATGTGTTGGGTAGCGGCAATAGCCTTGGTTTGGGTCTCAGCATTTCTAATTTTCAGAAGTCTGCAAATTTTAATTTCTTTGACCCGTATTTCACCGCGGATGGGATCAGCCGAGGCTTTAATCTCTTCGTGCGCCGGTTAGACTTTGATGAGCGCAACATTGCGCGCTTCGCCACTGATGCGGCGGGTGGTGGTGTGAGCTTTGGCTTCCCGATAGGTGAAACTCAACGGATTAATTTTGGCTTAAATGTAGAGTGGACGAAAATCACCGAAGGCGCTTTTGTGGCCAGAGAAATATCGGACTTCATCGCTCAAAATGGAGAAGAATCGCTAAATTACAAGATCGATTTGTCATGGAGCAGTAGTAGTCTAAACCGAGGCTTATTCCCCGATAGAGGCTCGAGTCATGCGCTGGCGTTAGAATTGGCGGTACCTGGAAGTGACCTGACGTTCTTCAAAGCCACCTACGCTGGTGAGCGGTATTTTCCCATTACCAACACGTGGACCTTACGCCTGCGTGGAGAAGTGGGTTATGGAGACGGTTATGGGTCGACGGATCGCCTGCCATTTTATGAGCATTTCTTCGCAGGTGGGTTTGGTTCTGTGCGGGGCTTTGAAAACTCAACCTTGGGACCGCGCAGCACACCACCTGAAAGTGGTGGCCAGTTCTTTAACCCTCGCGGTGATCCGCTGGGTGGTAACCTTAAAGTGGAAGCCAGTGTGGAACTGATTTTTCCGTTGCCTTTCGTCGATGACAATCGTCAATTTAGACCCACATTGTTTATTGACGTAGGCAATGTCTTTCAGACCCAGTGTCCGACGGTGGCCATCAATTGTTTCGACTTCGAACCCGATCTTTTACGCTATTCAGTAGGATTTGGCATGACCTGGCTGACCGGCTTAGGCCCCATGACCTTCAGCATTTCCACGCCGTTCCAGACTGAATCTTTTGATGAAGAAGAAAGATTTCAATTTGAACTTGGACGTACATTCTAGGGTAGAATGCGCGTTTTTGAGCCCAGACTGGTGCTTTGTAATACTAGGAGTAAAAAGTGATTAGAAAAATAGCGCAACTGGTTGTTGTAAGTGCACTGTTGAGTGCAGCTACTACGGTTTATGCCGACATGAATCTGGTGGTATTGGACTCAGTGCGGGCAATAATGGAAAGCGATGAAGCCAAAGTGCTCATCGATGCGGCCAACACAGAGATGGAAGTAGAGCAAAGTGAGCTGCGTAAGATGGCAGAAAACATGCAGAGCTTGAATGCTAAGCTACAAACAGATGGAGAAGTGATGAGTGCTTCGGAGAAACGAAAAGTTACAAAAGAAATCGAAGACATTCAAATCGATCTGCAGTTTGGTTCCCAGAAGTTACAAAAAGAAGCCCAAGATAAGCGCCAGGAAATATTACAAGTGCTCGCACCCAAATTCGATACGGTCTTAAAGGACATCATTCAGATAGATCAAATAGACCTCATTTTTGCGCCTAACGCACTACAGTATGCAAATCCGAAGCATGATATTACGAAAAAAGTGACAGAGAAGCTGAACGAACAGCGCGAATAACCCAGCGGTCACTTTGTCCAACGTTAGCCACAGCCTCGCAGATATAGCTGAGCATTTGGGGGCGAAGCTGGTGGGTGATGGCAGCCAACAAATCAGCGGGCTGGCTAATTTAGGCAGCTCGCTCCCAGGTCAGCTCAGCCATCTTTCAAACCCCAGTTATCGCCATTTACTGAGTGATACCCAGGCAACAGCAGTTATTGTCAAAGCGCATGATGCTGATGGTTGCCCGGTGGCCGCATTGATTGTAGATAACCCTTATCTAGCTTTTGCCAGGGTTTCCCAGCTGTTTAAGCCTGTCGAAGCCCCAGCTACAGGCGTACACCCCAGTGCCGTCATCGGGGCTGGCTGTGATATTCATGAGAGTGCTTATTTGGGTCCCAATGTCGTTATTGGCGACCACAGTCGTATCGATGCCAATGTACGAATTCATGCCAACTCAGGTGTTGGTGAACACTGTCATCTTGGGGCAGATGTGGAGATTCGGGCCAATGTCACAATCTATAGTCGGGTTAGAATTGGCGCTCGAAGCGTCCTGCACAGTGGTGTGGTGATTGGTGCAGATGGCTTTGGATTTACCCCAGATGCCACTGGGCAATGGCAAACTATTGCGCAATTAGGTGGGGTGATCATCGGTAAAGATGTATCTGTCGGAGCTAACTCATGCATCGATTGTGGTGCCATCGATGACACCATCATCGGAGACGGCGTAAAGATCGACAATTTAGTTCAAATCGGTCACAACTGTATTATTGGTGCGCACACCCTCATCTGCGGCATGGTAGGCATTGCCGGTAGCTCTAAGATCGGCCAACATTGCGTTCTGGCTGGGCGCGCTGGCGTTGGTGGAGACCAGCCGATAGAAATTTGCGATGGGGTAGTGGTGTCGTCATGTACGGTGATCAGTCAATCTGTAGACAAGCCGGGTGTATACTCTGGCTCTGTGCTATTCAACGAACACAATAAGTGGCGACGTAATGCTTTGCGCCTTGGTCACCTGGATGATCTGTTTAAGCGTGTCAAACGTCTCGAAAAAAACCAGTAAGAGTAACTCAACAGAACAATGGACCTTCCCTTAAAGTTATCCGACATATTTGAATATCTACCGCACCGATACCCCTTCTTGTTAATTGATCGCGTCACCGAAATCGCGGTTGGGGAATCGATACACGGTTACAAGAATGTCACTGCAAATGAGGAGATATTCAACGGGCATTTTCCCGACCAACCGATTCTTCCAGGGGTTTTAATTCTGGAGGCCATGGCGCAGTTGTCTGGCATACTCGCCTTTGAAACAAAGGGCACTCGACCCGCCGACGGCGTTACCTATTTGTTTGGTGGTGTCGACAAAGCTCGTTTTCGACGTCCGGTTGTGCCCGGCGACCGCTTGGATATCCACAGTAAAATCATTGCTGATCGAAGCATTATGATGAAATTCGAATGCACTGCACACGTAGAGGACAAATTGGCATGTTCTGCCGTGTTAACAGTGGTGGCGCAACAAACATGATAGATGGTCGTGCGATCATTGATCCCAGTGCCATTATTGGAGAGAGCGTCACTGTTGGTCCTTGGAGTATTGTGGGTCCTGACGTTGAGTTAGGCGACAATGTCTCGGTAGCTTCTCACGTTGTGATTAGAGGCCCCACGAAAATTGGCGCCGGCGTAAAGATCTACCAGTTTGCGACGGTGGGTGAAGACACCCCGGCATTTGCCTACGAAGGCGAAGAGACCTTCTTGGAAATCGGCGAAAACACGGTTATTCGAGAAGGCGTCACCATTCACAGAGGCATGGTCAAAGGCGGTATTGGTCGGACTTTCATTGGCCGCAATTGTTTATTGATGGCCTATGTGCATATCGGCCACGACTGTGTGGTCGGCGATCATGTCATCATGGCAAACAACGCGTCGTTGGCAGGTCACGTTAATGTGGGTGATCATGCCAATTTTGGTGGCTTTAGTGGCATACCTCAATTTCGCGAGGTTGGTGCCTATACCCACGTAGCCGCTATGAGCCTTGTATTGAAGGACATACCCGCCTATATGACGGTTGGCGGAAATCCTGCCTTTGCAGTAGGGCTTAATCTTGAGGGTATGAAGCGACGCGGTTATAGTGCAGAAACCGTGCAAGCGGTCAGACAAGCGCACAAGGTTGTATACCGCCAAGGTCTGCGAGTGGTAGAGGCATTGTCAGAAATTGCAGACCTGCGTAAACAACACCAAGCAGTAGATCTATTTGCAGCCTCTATAGAATCTTCGAAGCATGGCATTATTCGTGGACGCAATTCTTCGCGCCAACAACAGAGTTAAAGCCAACAGTGAGTGATTTGGAGCAAGCATGAGAATAGGTCTGCTTGCTGGTGAATCATCAGGTGATAATCTTGGCGCGGGTTTGATGCAATCGCTTACGCTGCAAAGCCCAGAGGTCGAGTTCATCGGTGTAGGCGGAGAACGCATGATGGCTCAGGGTTTGAAGAGCCTGGCGGCGATGCAAATTCTTTCTGTTAACGGCTTCGTCGAACCCATCATGCGGCTGCCGCAACTTATCAAGCTGATACGCCAACTGATTCGTGAGTTTACCCAAGCCGATATTGATGTCTTTGTTGGCATCGACTTCAATGTGTTTAATTTTCTGTTAGAAGCGGCGTTGCGCAAGCGTGGTATCAAAACCATACACTATGTCAGCCCGTCGGTGTACGCCTGGCGTGCAGGCCGCACTAAGCGCGTGGCGAAGTGTGCAGATGTCATCCTGTGCTTGTTCCCATTCGAACCGAAGTTCTATGCAGGCTTGGCGGTACGAGCCGAGTACGTGGGTCATCCGCTGGCAGACACCATCGAGACAGACGCAGGCAATGCAGAAGGGCGTGCCATGGCTCGCCAAGCACTAGGGCTGCCCACAGATGCTAATGTGTTGGCCATACTGCCGGGCTCGCGGCGCGGCGAAATCAAGCTGATGATGGCTGACTTTCTCGGCGCTGCTGAAATATTTTGTGCGTCGCATGACAACACCATTGTTGTTATTCCCTGCATTCGGGCAGAGCTGAAGAGCGACATTGAACAATATATGCAAGCAGTGCCTGGACTAACCGTGCGGATACACGATGGTGATGCCCGCCAACCTCTACAGGCGTGTGATGTGGCACTGATAAAGTCTGGCACCAGTACCCTGGAGGCTACCTTACTACATAGGCCTATGGTGGTGAGTTATCGATTGGGTAAATGGACCTACCTATTGGTCAAAGGTTTGTTGCGAACCCGTTATGTCGCACTTCCCAACATTCTAGCAAATCAACAACTTGTGCCTGAACTGTTACAGGATGATGCCACCGCACCTCGTCTCGGGGCAGCCTTAATAGAACAATTTGCTGCGGCTCAAAGCGAAACAGACTTCACCAAACCATTTGTACAGTTACATCAGCAGTTACGCCAAGGTGCGAATACTAAGGCTGCTGCTGCCGTGTTAGGCTTGATGCAAAATACCCACGACCGTTAGGAATCAGTCTCAGTGCAGGCGGCCGCTCAAGCACCATCTCAACAGGAGCCATTTAATTGGGTAGCCGACCCGTGGACGCAAAATCTACACGCGGGTGTCGATGAAGTTGGTATTGGTCCGCTAGCCGGTCCGGTCACCGCTGCGGCGGTTTTGCTCAATCCCAACGCTCCCATAGAAGGGTTGCGCGATTCAAAGCAGCTCAGCGCAGCTAAACGTGAGCAACTCGCAAAGCGCATAAAACAATCAGCGTTGAGTTGGTGTTTGGGCTGGGCCAGCGTCAGCGAGATCGACGAGCTGAACATTCTACGCGCGTCTCATTTAGCAATGTGTCGAGCGGTAGAAGGCTTAGATATCCTGCCCAATATGATATTGGTTGATGGTAACAAGACACCGAACATGGTCTTGCCGGTTGTTGCGGTAGTACGAGGTGATCGCCGTATACCTCAAATTAGCGCAGCTTCCATATTGGCGAAGGTGGCACGCGACAAGCTGATGCACGAGCTTGATGAGCAGTATTGCGGCTATGGTTTTGCCAAGCATAAGGGCTATCCCACTAAATTTCATATCCGCGCGTTGGGCCAAATCGGCGCATCTCCGGTGCACCGCCAGAGTTTTGCGCCGGTGCGAAAGGTGACCATGAAGCCGAATGAGTAGCAGCGCTTCAAATTTTGTCCATCTCCACGTTCACAGCGAGTACTCCCTTGCGGACAGCATTTTAAAGATTAAAAAGCTGGTCAATAGTGCTGCCGACCAGCACATGCCTGCCATAGCGCTGACTGACATTGGCAATTTATTCGCAGTAGTGAAGTTTTTTGAGAGCTGTCTCGCGCGAGGTATTAAACCGATACTGGGTGCAGAAGTGCAAGTGCGAGATACCGACAAGGAGGCGAGTGCCTCAGAGCGTGTTGTATTGCTGGCTATGGACAGCGTCGGCTACGCACACTTAATTGCATTGATATCCTCAAGTTTTACTACTGCGGAACAAAGAGGGGTCCTCACTGAAGCCGATTTGTTCGCAAAAAGCGCAGGGCTGATTGTGCTCTCTGGAGGCATATACGGCCATTTGTGGGGCTTTGCTAGTGTCAGTGATCATCAAGCCCTGTCGAATCGAGTGCGCCGCTGGGTAGAGCAGTTCGGTGATCGATACTATATCGAGCTGATGCGTACCCACAGATTCGGTGAAGACGTAGCTACCACCGCCCTGTTGCAAGTCGCCAGTGAACTTGAGGTGGGGGTGGTGGCTACAAACGATGTATGCTTTCTAAGCCCGAGTGATTTCGAGGCGCATGAAACCCGAGTTTGCATTCACGAAGGTCGCGCGTTAGATGACCCACGCCGCGAACGACGTTACTCAGCACAACAATATTTGCGAACCCCGAACGAGATGGCCGAGCTATTTGCAGATATT
>QIGT01000510.1 GCA_003230835.1 Gammaproteobacteria bacterium | reverse complement strand
TGCTGCCAACGCCATTTGCTGCCGTATGCTGGCATGTTCTCTCGATTGATGATGTCTCTGTTAACAAAACCGTAGCGATCTAGAAGCAGACGCACCCGATCCTTGTCAGACTCTAAGCGTGTCAGTGGATCTGGTTGCTGCGCAAGTGGGGTTAAATGCCAGTTGCCGGTCCACGCCTTGGGGATTCTTCGTAGTCTACGACGGCTGCTAACGGCAGCTTCTAAGTCGCTAAGGTTAAATTTTTTCTCAACCCCTTGTAGCAAAGGGTCAATCGAATCACTGGTAATTTGGCCTTGCCAAACCGCTTGCCACCAGGGCTGGTTCAATTTTTGTGGGCTGTCTTGTTTGATCTGCGCAATTTGGCTAAATGTATAACTTGCTTGAGGGTCATTGAAAGCCAGGGTGATTGCATGTGGTTGCTCGCTAGTGCCAAGCATTTCTAGCTCCTCGGGGTAGGCGACAGTTATTTGTTCGTTGTCGACCCCTTGCCAAGCCAGACCATGACTTTGCAGAATGCTTGACCAGTGATGATTAGAAAACCCTATCAACCGATTTGCCATCAAGTCCTGCAACCATGTAGAGGCATGGGTGCAATATCCACGCAGGCTTTCTAGAGCGAATAGCGCATTATGTTGATTGTCGACATTGTGTAATTTGTGCAACGCTGCCCAAAACGAGGGCAGGTCTTTGGCAGGTTTAGCCTCGAAGGTTGATCGTCTAGCCGCGCGTTGAAAGCGCATGAGAATCTCGAAATTTTCCGCATCACACCATCTTCGAGCCGAGTCATTACTAATAAGCTCTCCAACGATATAGGTCTCGTCTTCACTGACAACATTTTCCGCAACGCTGGGTAAAATGGCCTCAATTTGAGGCTCGGTTAACGGACCATAGAATGACAGTATTTCGCGAGCTAACTGATGTGCTGAGCGAATTTCTTCAAGCTCTGGTAGATCTGGTTCAGACCCAGGTGTCACATCGATCAGTTCAGTGCCCATTAAACCAGATGCAATCAAACCCTTTACCAATTCTAAGTGGGTCAGCCACTTGCGTTTATCTAGTTTGAACCAGCGAGCGTCAGCAGGCAGATCCACATCTTGGGGCAGCTCGTTGGCTGGTATGAGGATGCGCTCTTTCAACCATTCGCCCCAATCTTCTGGTGTTGTTGGTTCATAGCCTGGAAATCGGCGCTGCCGTTTGGCAATAAATTCGTCAACCACCTGTGGATCGATTTTGGGTCGTAAGTTTTCATCGCGTAACGCTTGTGCGATTAGATCTGTCGATAAGTCACTTTGTTGGTCATCTTCAGGTGTGTCGTCGGCATACATATATCTGCTGACTTGATTGAAAGTCAGATTTTGCGCAAACGGGCTGGGGGTAGTGGTGGTGACAAAGGTCCATTTGATGCGACCGCTTTGCACCTCGCCCAACATTTCCAATAAATTTGGCAGGTCGAACTCATCATCCAAACAAGTTCGCCAGGTTTCCAACAATACCGGGAACTGCGCTAGTTTTTTCACTTGGACCATAAGCTTCTTGGCCTGCATGCGGCTCATCCAAAGGGGTAAGCGTTGATTGAAATTTCGCTTAGTGAGCAATAGAGAACGACCGGCGCATTCTCTAAACCTTGCGCCGAAGAAACCGCTTTGTTCCAAGCTGGTTTTGAGATGACTAAGCAGTCGTTCTGGTTCCACCAGGGTGATGATCTTGTGCGGGTCAAGGTCGCCTTTACATTGCAGCACAATGGCATTGTTGTCGGCATGAATGTCCAGTTTCGTATCGAAAGCTTCTCGCCATGCCGATTTTAGCGCCAGTGCCCATGGCTGATTCAGCCGCCCGCCCCAATAGGTGTGGATTACCAGTTGGGTTGGGTCATCTGGGCCGCGGTAGCCAGCCGGCCCAGATTTCACCAACTCGAGCAGAAGGTGATGGCGGTGAGGAAGTTCTGCTTTCGTGTGTGTGCGTTGCCTTTGTAAGTAGTCTATTAACTCCTGCGCCGCTGTGGTTTGAAAGCCACCCCGCTCGACCAGATTAAGATGCATCTGTGGGTGTTCGCCACGCGCCAGTTGCTGCTCAGACGTTTCTAGATATTGGGCAATTCGATTAGAAAAATGGAATGAACGGTGGAAAAATTCGCTGCGCCAAAAAGGTGGTGCCGATGCCCCTGGTTTGGCTGCGCGGACGATGACGTCATTGTGAGTTATGCGATGTATTTGCCAATGTTGCGTGCCCAAGGTGAGTGTTTGGCCGACTAATGCTTCCCACACAAATTCCTCATCAAGCTCGCCTAAGATTGAGCCCGTATCAATATGGCGCATTTTATAATAGCCGCGATCGGGGATGGTGCCGCCGGAGTTGTATAAGGCGAGGACTGCACCTTTGGCGGCTTTAACCGTTTGATGGACACGATCTAAGACTATCCGTGGCTTTAATTCACGAATGCGCGAGCCACTGTAGCGGCCTGCTAACATGTCAATCACCAGGTCGAACTGCTCCCGGGCCAAATGTTCATAAGGATTGGCTCTGGTAATTAGGCGGAACATATCCTCGATTGGCCATGCATCTGTTGCGCAGATCGAGATGATGATTTGTGCCAGTACGTCTAACGGATTTTGCATCGGCATCAAGGGCTCAATGTCGCGCTGTAGTACCGCATCATGAAGTACTGCCGCTTCTAGAAAATCTTGTGCATGAGTAGGGTAGAGGGTGCCGCGACTTGTTTCTCCCACTTGATGTCCGGCACGGCCAATGCGTTGCAGTGCAGCCGTAACACTGGGAGGTGATTGAACCATCACTACCTCGTCGAGGTGCCCAATATCGATACCCATCTCTAGAGAACTGGTGGCTACAATGGCTTTGAGTTCACCTTCTTTAAGTCGGCTTTCAACTTCTGCTCGGACCTCTCGGGCCAGAGAGCCGTGGTGGGCGTAGGCCAATGGTGATAGCTGGTCTTGGTTTATCTTGAGGGTGATTTTTTCTGCTAGACGGCGGCTGTTGGTGAAGAACAAGGTGGATTTGTTTGCAGCGATGATGTCACGGAAATCGTCAGTTAGAGAATCCCAAATTTTTTGTCCATTTTCTGCTGCTACTCTGGCAGCTTCTGGAAACATGACACGAAATTGGATGTCTTTGTCGTCGGGTGCGCTGATGATCTTCACCTCGCGGCGTTTACCGTAAGCATCGATGCCTCCGACATAACGGGCAATAACTGCTAGTGGTGAGACAGTCGCTGACAATGCAAGCCGTTGAAATTCACCGGCTATGTCGGTGAGGCGTTCTATATTTGTCATCAAGTGGGCGCCGCGCCGATTGTCTACGATCGAGTGGATTTCGTCTAAAATCACAGTTTCGATGTGGCTCAGGGCCAGTCTACCCTTAGTGGTGGTGAGCAAAAGAGCGAGGCTTTCCGGAGTCGTGATGAGAATATCCGGAGGACGACGGAGCATCTTTTGTCGATCCGATTGGCTCGTATCCCCCGAGCGCTTACCTACGCGTATGGACGGGCATCCGTAAGATTGTTCCAAATCTTGCAAGGGCTTGAGTAGGTTGCGTTGGATATCGTTGTTTAAAGCCTTAAGCGGAGAGATATAAAGGACCTTGGTTTGTCCTAGGCTATAGCTACCGGATACAAATTGGCTCAGTGACCACAAAAATGCAGTGAGCGTTTTACCGCTACCAGTGGGTGCAGTAATGAGCGCGTGTGCACCCTGGGCGATGATCGGCCAACTGGCACTTTGCACCGGTGTAGGTGAGCTAAATTGCTGGCTAAACCAGTGATTAATGCTCGGATGGAACGGTAGGCTAGATTGCATTCGAACGATTACAGCAGATTTAGGTTTATGATGCTGCATTTTGCAGGTGTTACTTCATGCTGACCGTTCTTTCCATGCTGCGTACCATCATAGGTACCGGTGTTGGCTTTGTTATCTGGTATTTGAGTACTGCTATGTTAGCCGGTAACGGTGACCTGATGGCAGTTTTGCTGCCGGTATGGTTTGCCGGCCTAGTTGGAGGAGTGGTGTGTACGCTGTTTAATCCGCGCCAAGCAATTACGCTGTCGTTTACTTGTGGGGTGCTGCTAGCGGTTGGCTTTTTATGGTTTCGGCATGCGTATTTAGGCCTCGATATGGGCTCAAATACGTTCATCACTTTGTGGCCAGTGTGGTTTCCACCGGCATTTTATGTCGGCGCTCACGGCTATTTGCTGGTGTTACTTGCGCGAAAGTAGTTTCAGCAATCTATTGGTTAGCAGAGGATAAGTTGATGAAAATACTAGAGGAGAGGGTACTTGAGCAGGTGTTCAAAGCGGGTCAAAGAATATTCGTAGGTGGAAGTAGCAATCAACCCACAGACCTATTAGCGCACTTAGCCCATCTAGAATTGCCAGCCCATCTTAATTTTATCCAATTTCCCCTCGCGGGATACAACGCGGTGGACTTTACCGGATGGAATGATACAGCCACGCTCACAACTTTTTTCATGACGCCTACTTTAGCTAAGGCAGATTCAAGTCGAGTGTTTTTTCTACCCATGCAGATGCGCAGCATATTTGAGTACCTGAAGTCGGATATAGATGTTGCACTTATCCAAGTGGCGCATGATCGGGAAGGGGTGTTGCGTATCGGTCCAAATGTGGACTTTGTAGAGGCAGTATTGGCAGCAAACCCCATCGTCATTGCGGAGCTAAATTCCGCCGTGGTCGCGCCCGCCGGGTGCCCGCAAATTTCCCAGTCACGTATCGACTATGTGTTTGAATCCCATCGTTCTTTGTTGGCGCTGGATAGTCCTAAAATCGATACTGCAGCGCTGGCGATTGGCAAGCTTGTCGCCAGGTTGATTAAAGATGGGGATTGTCTGCAAACAGGTATCGGTGCGATTCCAGCAGCAATATTGAGTGAGTTACACAGTAAAAATGACTTGGGTTTACATGGTGGGCTGCTCGACGACGGCGGCATGAAATTGATTCAGCAAGGCAACGTCACGGGTAAGAGTAAGTTTGTAGATTGCGGCTTGCATGTCACCGGAATGGCCTTAGGCAGCGCTGCGATGATGCAATGGTTAGCCGCAACGCCCCAGGTAGTCTTCAGAGGAGCAGACTATACCCATGAAGTGGCAGTGATTCGTCAGTTAGATGATTTTGTATCGGTCAATTCAGCAGTAGAAGTGGACCTATTTGGGCAAGTTAATGCTGAGTATGCGGGTGGCAGACAGATATCGGGTATCGGTGGGTCGGTAGATTTTATGCGCGCCGCGAAGTCTTCAATTGGTGGTCGATCTATTGTTGCCATGACAGCGACGGCTAGGCGGGGTAGCGTTTCAAGGATCGTGGCGCGGGTTGAAATGGTGACAGCATTGCGCAGTGATGTTGACCTCGTCGTCACTGAATTTGGGATTGCAGATATCAAACATTTGTCTAATGCAGCTCGCACTCAAGCGTTGATAAATATTGCTGCACCGCAATTTCGTGATGCGCTTCGCGACGGTTGCGAGACCAAGTAGAGTGGCATCAATTTATTTGTGTGCACTGTTTCACGAATTCTAATGGCCGTTCGGACGGGAGAGGCTACCCTTACTTAGAATGTGTCTCTGATGGACCGGAGATAAGGACAACTCACGCCATGGACTACGTCGGCATTGACCCCGCAGTGGGACTAGAATGCTCAAGCTGCAAACATATTTCTCGATTGCCTTATAGCAATCTACTGCATCGTGTGCTCGATGAGGTACACATTGATTGTGACGGTTGCGGCCGTACGATGTTGCATGATTGGACCACAGTGAATGTGGTGCAAAACATCATTCGTAAACGCCTCAAGCAGGCCAACGAAGAAAAGGCGCGCAAAACAGCCCACGGTTAAAACAGCCCACAGTTAAAGTGCGTTGAATTGCAGTGTCTATAAAATATCTATAAAAAAAGCGTACTCTTCAGCCAACTCCACCAACGAATCAAATCGACCTGATTGGCCGCCATGGCCAGCGCCCATATTTGTCTTCAGTAGCAGCACATTCGTGTCTTGTTTTACATGACGAAGCTTGGCCACGTACTTTGCCGGTTCCCAATAAGTGACTCTCGGATCATTCAGGCCCGCTGTGACCATCATTGGGGGATAGGATTGCTCCACCAATTGATCGTAGGGTGAGTAAGATTGGATGAGTTGGAACGCGTCAGCATCTTCAATTGGATTTCCCCATTCGGACCACTCAAGTGGGGTCAGAGGAAGTTGATCATCAAGCATGGTATTTAGCACATCTACAAACGGTACATGAGCAGCCACAGCCCCCCATAGTTGCGGTGCCAGATTGACCACCGCGCCCATCAGTTCACCCCCGGCACTTCCTCCGGCTATCGCGAGACGACCAGCACTGGTGTACTTTTTGTGGATGAGATAGTGGGCGCAATCGACAAAGTCGGTAAATGTGTTAGTTCGCTTGTCCAATTTACCGTCAAGATACCACTGGTAGCCTAAATCGTCGCCGCCACGAATATGCGCTATGGCGAATATGAAACCTCGTCGCAGCAGCGACAAGCGCGAAGCAGAAAATGTTGGGGCAATGGCGATTCCATAAGCGCCATAGCCATACAAGTACAATGGCGCACTACCATCGATGGGTGTGTCGATGTGGTGTACCAGGCTGACGGGGATGTGTTGTCCATCTTGGCTGGGTGCCTCAAGTC
>QIGT01000455.1 GCA_003230835.1 Gammaproteobacteria bacterium | reverse complement strand
AATTCAAAAACTTTACTCCTGATCAATTTTTATCGGCTCCATACCCGCTCTTTGCCAAGGCTCTAGCAATAAACCAGTGTTTGGTTTAGGTGGGGCAAACATCTCACCAAAGGCGTCAAACGTCTGGAAAAGCTGGTAGTTGCAACCCCCACTCCCAGCTTCATCAAGTACGCACTGCATGAATTGTTCTTGTTTCCGCTCTTCGGTGGAGACATTCAACACCAGCACTGGTGCGGTCAGGTTGAGGTGAGCTTGATATTTCCCATTTCCGACATAATCCCGATACTGCAACACATGTCGCTGATAGCTTTTGCGGTTGCCATTCTTACTGGTAACGGGTTCAGTGGCGCGATCTGCTTCCACTACGAAAAAGCGATAAGCGCTTTGCTCCCCTGAAATATACTCCAAGCCAAATAAGCCGTCCGGAATGAGGTCTTTGGTTTTCACCCCTTCCGTACCTGGCCACTTAATATCAATTGGATAACTCAACTTGGTTTCAGCGCGTTTCAAAATCGCTGAGGCTGGAATGAACTTAAGGTCGCCTCTTCCGAGGGAAGCAATCTCTACCGAGGCCGTGATGCAACTACACATATACTGATGTAGCCACGGACCAGACCGCTTCACTACATGCTCATCCCACATTCCAGCTTCTTGGAGCGACCTTTTTGAAGCCGCACTCAAGTCATAAACCAGTTCATTGTATCGGCTATCAATGGTCTTAAACTGTTGCTTGGGACGAGTGAGATACATCCCATCATGCGGCGTATTATCTTCGTTAAAGAGATCAGTCAGTCGTTCCTTGGCTTTCTTCTCATTGGTCCACTTCGCTTGCGAAAACGCATGCAGATATGATGATGACAAAGGTCCATGTTCATGGATTTTTTGAAACCAGAGGCGGTCGCGCTCAGTCGCAGCAACTTTCTTACCAGTCGATTGCGCTTCCAAGCGTTTGCGGCGTTGCAAAGTGTCTTTTGATGCTTCCACTTCCGTCATCACTCACTTCGCTACCAATTATTCGTTGGAGTGAGATCAATCTGATCTAGATCAGCGCCTCGATCCACACTTGTGAATGGATCAGAATTCTCTGATTCTCCGTTTACGGATGTATTTAATTGCTCATCCATAACCTCCGCATCAACGCCTTTTTCATCAACATCAATCTGCGAGTAGTGCATCGCATAGGCCGCCCGCATTTTGTCTTTCAGTATTTGTCGCTCATCTGCACTCATTCGCGGTTTCTTTTCCATTGCACCCAATGGAAAGCGTAACGGTACCGCTGCTTTGGTAACGCCACGGATGTGGGCAGCGAAAATCCCCTTATCTTGTTTTTCGATGAAGTCTGGATCACACCGCAGCATCGGCGCTAAAGCTTTAGCGTCTTTAGCTGACACCCCGCCAGCAAATTTGATTGAGGTATTGGTAGCGATCGCATCTTGCAGTTTGGGGTCAAGCTGACCCAAATACTGGTGCGCTAACACCATCCCCACGTTATATTTCCGCGCCTGCGTCAAAATAATTTCCGTAGTGCGATCAAAGTAGTCCGCTGCTTCATCGCAATAGACGATGGTGGGCATTCTGTCTTTCTTGGCGATGGTGCTGCGTTCCTGCGCAGCTTGCGCAATTAAAGCGATAAAGAACCGACCAAAGATTTGCGCTCCCTGTTCTTTAAGCAGGTCTTTCGCGGTGTTGATGAGGATGATTTTTCCAGAATTTAGTTCACTGAAAACATCCAACTTGGATTTAGGATGCGAGAACATCCGCTCAAAGGTCTGGTTTTCGAGAATACCCCAGAGCCTACGCAATACTTGTCGTCTGGTCTGCTTGAATTCCTTGTCATCAAACTCACTCTGGAAGAAATGTCGGGCGCTACCAGAGAGTTTTGCAATGTGTGGGGCAAATTTTTCCTTCCCCTCTGGTTCCAGCAATTCCCGTAGCGTGTGAATGGTCGCATTCGGAATGTGCATCATCAACCGCGTCACATAACGGAAGATCACATTTTGCTTCTGGGTCATCCCCGCATCGAGGAGTGACCCCAACACAAAATCATAGAGTTCAAGAATGGAATTGGTGAGGCGTTCCCGCTCCAAGGGTGAGTACCCGTCTAACCGTTCCATCCCAATATCAAACAGGTTGAGAGACACCGGATACTCCACATCCGTGGGATCAATCAGCACTAGTCGGTCATGCAAAGGTCCAGCTGGGGCGAACTCTTTAAGCTGGGAGATGTTGTTGATGAGATCACCCTGACTATCAATCACCACCACAGATCGCTTGCCAGCAGCCACGGCTGCCAGGTCTTCCCCAATCAAATACTGCAAGGTCTGCGTTTTACCGTGACCAGTGCCCGCCACAATATGGTGATGCTCAAAGCGTTGTTCAGTCGGAATGGCAAACGATACGCCTTGGTTTAGAAACTCATGGAGCGCAGTGCCACCAAGATAGGCATCCGCTAATTGTTGTGGGTCTTTGATGCTGGATTGGCTGGGTGGAACCGGTGTTTTACTAAATCCAGCCTTATCCGCTCTGTTGCCACCAGAAGCCGCAATCAAATTGCCTTCCACTTTATCAGCCGTGCGTGAGAAAATCTTTGCTTCCAACACCTCATCCACAAACAACACTTGCATCATGGCTTCAATGACGCTGCCGGTGTCACCTAATATATGGGTGAGCGGTGATGGGACTATAATGTCATCGGAACTATGGCTGTCTGTTTGACGCAAGGCCGGACATGCCTCGTAGACCGGTTCCAGCATCGCAATGATAGCGTTGGTGATTAGGCTGGTAGTGGCTTCAAAATCCTGAAGCAGGGCGCGCTGGCGGTTGAGTTCATCACGCAATTCCCACCACTCTGACACTCCACGCTTCTCATCCCAATCAATTTTCGGCATGATAAAAAGGCGCTCTTCAATCATAAGAGTGCCCACCAACTCCATGACCGGCGCCAGCCTATCGCGTGGGATGTTCAGGCCGTCGGCGATGGTGGTAATGATCTGGTAAACGAGCTGGGTGTGGCCTTGTTTGGTCGCCACTCCATGTTGTTCAGCTAACGTCCAGAGTTTCGCGCAGAGGTCATCGGTTTCTTTATAGTCAGAAGACCGGAATAGCTGGTGCGTAGCCGCGTGCAGTCGTTGGCCAACGTGAACCCCAAAAGACCGTGGTTTCCACATCAGGTGTGTTGCAGCATTAACTGCTTGGCTTCCTCTTTCGGAAGCGCAGGGATATCAATCTTCTCGGTTCCATCCCAATGTTTGGCGCTTTCCATCACTTGCCGCAAAACCGACACCTGGCCTTCCAGCCAGGCTTCCTTTTTGGCTAGATCAATTACACTGCGACAGACGAAGTGCCGACCATGCATGAGGTCTTTAACGTAGAGGGTCTCGCGGTGTTTATGGAACCACCAGTACCCAACGCCGATGCCCGCCATCAGGCCGAGAACCAGGGCAACATTGGCTCCAATCATCAGGCCGAGAATAATGTATATGACCAGCCAGGCCGCCAGAGCAATCAGGGCGGAATTTCGTATCAGCTTGGGTTGTATTTCTTCAATCAGATAGAAGTCAGCGAAGTTATAGCGTTGAATGATCGCCTGCTCATCTTCATTCAGGTCAATTTTCCCCCAGAGCTTAAACGCCACTTTGAGAAATCTGGCAGACGTTTGCTGTCGCTTGAAAAGTAGTTCCATATTACCCCCCATAATTTGTGCCGAGAAGATGACAGCAACCAACTGAACAGGTCAAGAAAAATTATATGAGGGTGGCAGGGGTGGGAAATAGATTCATAGTCTCGAAGAGACTATGAAGTCAGCAGCACCCCCAAGTTAAAATAGTTCTACAGTGTTGCGTGTTAGTGCGCGTTGGTTAGGGGTTGGTGATTGGTCTGTATGGGGATACAGTCTGCGCGTTAGTACTCCTAGAATTGATCAATCAATTTAAGCAATTGAGGTGCAAAGGCCGACGGTAATAAATAGGTCTGCCGTGAGCTATTGTGTGATCATCGCTTCCGCTGCATATGGCCGTTGTAGGTGTAAGCTTACCTCGCCACCTGCCAGCCATTCTTTCATCTCAAAAGGATCAGTGAGAATGACCGGCATGGCTTTCTCGTGCACCGGTTTCACTAACTCATTGGCTTCAGTGGTGAGGAAGGCGTAGAGTTCCCAGTCTCTTTCCTCTCTAGCTCGTCGGGTCTTGCCTGGCTGTTCAGTCAAGCGTTCACCGTGCCATGGTCGCCAGATACCAGCGAAAAAGGCTACCTCATGATCTTTAATATTGAACCAAGTGGGATTTCGTACCGGTTCCGCGAAGGCGGTAAAAGGAACTAAGCAGCGGTGTTTGGGTTCCAGCAGCCACTCACGGTTCACATCTTTCCACCACTTTGACTTGAGATTACGGATATTAGTGATGGGTGGCTTTTTGCCAGGAATTGGTGGAAACCCCCAGCGCAACATCGCCAATTCTACCCCATTACCTTTTGTTCTGAGTACTGACGAATCTTGATCTGGATAAATATTGTCCTGTGGTGCGAGGTTGCCTGTAGCGGAGGTGGTGGAAAACGGAATATCGTATTCTATAAATAGCTTGCGCAACTCACTGATGGAGATACGGTTGGCGTAACGATTGCACATATTAATAACTACTATGATCTATGACAGTCGCCACTTGGCTTCGAGGTATTGTCATATTCTATCGGAGACAATTGGGATTGTTTATAACTAAGCGTCTCCTTCGTAGCACCGTCCAATACCAAACGGTCTTTTACTAAGCGCTGCGATATTTCTGAAGCACTCAGCTTGCACGCAACTTTTATTGCGCAGGAAGTTTTTCCATCACCAGTCTGAGACACCGTGCCGGTAGCGCCTCTGGCTGTCTGGGTAAACCCATAACATCCGCCTTGCGCAACTCGAGTAGCTTCCCCTGCCTTTTCTGCATAAGACGGACACTCAACATTCATCGCTGCCGTTTTCTTGCCTGATCCACCCACGGTGCAAGTCTGTGTCTGGCTAGAGATGAACAGAACGTTTGCGAGTTCTGCTCGGCGTGCATCAATCACATTTTCAATCTCTTTGTCGAGATTTCCATCACACATGCCGAAAAAACACGGAATTGGTTGCCAAATAAACAGCGTATAAATCACACCAATAATACCTACAACGATACCAACATTAGGCAGTGTAAAGAGTTTTTTCTTCTCGGCAGGATCAGTCATGGCGTGTGCTTTCCTAGTCTGTTGACGTTTTCCAGAATTTAGCTGGAAAATCCACACCGTTCCTAGCTTGACTCAAACGTTCTCTATATGTTCTTTTCCTCCTCCGCAACGTGGTGAGAATGATGGGAACGATACGAGTGAAAAATAGGAAGCTACTTTATTACAAAGAAAACAGTGATTTAGCTAAAAGCGGACTGCCGGTTGGCTCCCTTTCAGAGTGGAAGGATCATGCGCCAACCTGAAACCATTGAATGCCTCTACCTGGATTTCGATGGTTTCTTTGCCAGCGTGATGCAACAGGCCATGCCGGCACTGCGCGGCAAGCCGGTAGGTGTTATTCCGTTTGAAGTTAAGAATGCTCGGTACACGGTAGTTATTGCTTGCAGCAAGGAAGCGAAAGCGGCGGGTTGTCAGAATGTGATGCCGACCGGCGAAGCTCTGAAAATCTGCCCCGAGATGGTGTTTGTGATGCAGCGACCGGATTTATTTCGGCGTGCCCACAATGCCCTCTTAAATGAAATTCGTTGTGAAATTCCGATTGATACCGTGAAGTCGATTGATGAACTGACCTGTGTTTTGGATAAACGCGCTATTGCTGATCCACAAGCATTAGCATCCAGACTCACAAACCGTATACGGACTAATATTGGCGAACAAATCACCTGCTCGATTGGCTTTGCCGCTAATCGACTGTTGGCTAAGTTGGCTTGCAAGATGGATAAACCAAACGGTGTCACCATCTGGCACCCGAAAGACATGCCCACACCCTTGCTTCCACTCCCGTTGTCAGAAATCTCTGGCATTGGCTCCCGGATGGAAGCGCGTCTTAACAAGGCTGGTGTTTGGACTACGCGTGATTTGATGAAGACGCAGCCGAAGCAACTGCGTAAGTTATGGAATAATGTGAATGGTGAACGGATGTGGTATGCGCTGCATGGTTATGACGTCAAAGCGCAACCAACCGATAGAGGCATGTTTGGTCATGCTCGGGTGCTACCACCAGACTGGCGGAACATTCCGAAAGCGCGTGACTGTTCCCGCCTCCTCCTCACCAAAGCGGCCAGACGCACCCGTCGCGATAACTACTACGCCAACCGCTTATCCATGTGGTTAGATATTCGTGATGGCGGTTGGTACGCTGAGCGTACTCTGCCTTGTGTAAACGATGACCACGCCGTCCTCTCCGCTTTGAATGAGTTGTGGGAGAAAGCCAAACGGGAAGTTCGACCCCGAGCCGAAATTGTGCGGGTGGGTGTGACCTTAATGAACCTCACGCATGGCGGTGAGAGACAGCTAGATATTTTTCTCAATGACGATGAAGAACGCCAAGGCTGGGAAAACCTCACCGCCGCGATTGACTATCTCAATCGCAAGTTTGGCAAACGAGTGGTGACGTTAGGTCCATGGACCCCACCCCCTGGCGGTTATGCTGGCGGCAAGATCAGCGGAGGACTTTTTATGAGTTTTCTGGATGATGTGGTGTTACGTGACATTGATGACACCGAACTAATTGAAGCCACTTGCATCAAGTGTTTGCATACTTGGCTGCAAAGTCCGGTGCAGTTGTTGCTCAAGGTAGATCATCGCGATGTGACGTTGGCGGAGGTAGCAAAGGATATTCGCTGCCCGCGACCGCATTGTGGTCATTCCGGAGCACGCATTACTCTAGTCAGAAATGAAGACACTAGCGGCTTTGTGGGTGGGATGCCCTAGCGTCCTGGCGCCAACCCACTACCTGGCTCCGCACAGTTCACCTCACCGTAATAGATGGAGCAATTATACAAGGTGCCTTTATGTTTGGTTTTGTACGTGGTGCGCAGCGTCCCTTTGTCGATATCGGTGATGGTTAGATCGCTGGCCGGAACACCAAAGTAGTCAGCGGTTTTGCTGAACACATCTTCCGATGAGGTGCCAGCATTCATCACACCGGAGACCAAAGGTGCGCAGCTAGCACTGGTCAAACCAGCAGTAGCGATTACGAGTAAAAGCGTTTTATTCATTATACGGACTCTTTTTGTTACGTTTGCGCCATGAAGTGAAACCAAGGCCAGACAAGCCCATCAGGAACAAGGGTAAGGCAGCAGGGATTGGAATATCGGAGATGGTGTCAGTGACATTCATACTGGCTAGGAAGAACGGCAGCCCACTGGTGCTTCCACCGTAGATAATATGGAGCACGATGATGTCTTGAATGCCGCCGGAAGCAGCCAAGGCTACCAAGTCAGCAAAGGTGGTATCAACTCGAAATGCAGTTCGAGAACCATCGGCGAAGCGGAGAAAATATGAAACCTGGGCTGCACTACTGTTCAGCGAATTACCATCAAGGCCAACAAATGACAGACCGTTGATGTTTACCGGACTAGGAGTAGTGCCGGTGCTATCGAAAAAATCAAACAGGATGATGTCATCATTACCGCCGAGATCATCAAAGGCTCTGTCAGCAGGATTGGTGCAGAGTTCATTGATATCCAAGCCATCGCAAACACCCAAACCATTGGCGGAAAGATACGGTGTCGCGTTAGAGCGAAGCTCAAAGTGAACGCCGTCTAAGGTGATTAGTTCACGAGTTGGCAGCGGTTGTTCTTGCGTGGTTCCTAGTGAAGAAAAATCCAACACTGCTGCATAAGCAGGCAGAGAAAAGCAAACCGCTGCTGCAACAGTAGCGATGAGAGATTTGAAATAGTTCATGGTTACGCCCCCAGACGAGTTACAAGTGACCTACGATGCGCAACATCTAATCAATAGTTGGGCTTCGGCTTAGATGTAGGCTATAATCAGGGTCGAAGCCTTATTCTTCTCACTCGCCGGTTGAAAAATACCGCTGTAAAATAAGGGCTTGCGTTGCAAGCCCAACTTATGATTAGAAGTTGGGCTTCGTTTACCAAAATTATTCACCACTCAATGTCGTGCTGGCTTCGTGCCCTGAGCCAGCAATAATTTTGTTGCGAACCATATGTCGAAAAAATTACCACTCCCCCGACCGACCAATCATCCCCCAAAGGGATCATCTATTTGGGTTGAACCAATCAAAGAAGTCGCTGCAATTATTCATATTAAGGAGCGGTTGCATCAGCACCCTCGTGATAATTGCCTGTTCGTGTTGGGAATAAACTCTGGCTACCGAGCCAGTGAATTACTTTCAATTACCTGCGGACAAGTGAAGCACTTGAAGGCTGGAGATAGGCTCAACGTATATCAATCGAAGGTGAAAAAATGGCGGGCTATTACATTAAACCACTGTACCGCAAAAGCACTACGGCAGTGGTTGATCTTTCATCCGTATCCGGACGATTCAGCACCACTATTCATTTCCCGCAATGGTAATGCACTACTAGTTCCCACGATCTCCAATATGGTGAAAAGCTGGTGCGCGCACGCTGGATTACGAGGAAATTATGCTAGTCACACGCTGCGTAAAACTTGGGGTTATCACCATTACCGGCGCAATAACTCCGTACCACGCCATATGGCTTTATTATTTCTAATGAAAGTGTATGGCCACACCACCGAAGACCAAACGCGGGAGTACATTTGTGTGCAGCCAAGTGAGGTTGATGACTTCTTTATGGCGTTGGAGTTGTAGTGATTTACTACAATGGTTTGACTGTTGGGTTTCATTTTAGAAATCGTTATCCCTCTGCCATGCTGTAACGAACGTACAATAGTCCAAGTATGTAACTTCATTTACTTCAAGATGATGTTCAGCACAGTATTTTGGCAGAACTGTTCGAAACTTACGGTAACGGGTTATTAGTTTTGCAGGCCCAGGAATTAGCTTATCCGCAGGAGATTTTTGGAGCCAATTTCTAACTCCAGAAATCACTTCTTCCGGATCCGAGTTATGCCCTTTGAGATCTTGGCCGCCAATATCAGAAAGGAATTTTGGATATCGATACTTTTCCAAATCGAAAACTAGTGTCTTCTTGTCTTTAATCCGCTTAGTTCCGAATTTTTGACAACCGATGACCAATCCAAGTTCGTAGGGCATATTGAAGCGAGGCAACCGATTTTTTTTGACTTTGTAGAGGCCCGTATAGCTGATATCGTGAATGCTATATTTTGATTGTCGTATCAAATCGTATATTTTTTCTATTCGAACGTCTCCAAAATCATCTTCTTCGCGAGCAGATCGCGGTACGTACCCACAGTCATAAACAGCAAATACTATAGCGTCGAACATACGTTGATATGTGGGATCAAACGGACAATTAATGAAAATACTTTCTTCATATGTGGGTTTCGCCATGTATTGTCTTGCCTAACGAAATTTTTTAACTGTTCGCTTTGCAGCGGTAGCGGAAATAAATCCTCGTTTTGGTGGTGACTTGACCACCCGTTTGCCAAGGGCCGAGGCCGCTGCAGATTTTTGCGCTTTGGTACTCTTGGGATTGCGTAGTGTTTTTGCAGCTTTTGCTGCAACCTTTTTAGTTATTACTACTAAACTCTTTGAAGAAGGTGCCTTCTTTTTAGTGACAAACTTCCTTCCCCGAGGAGGAGTTGTTTTCCTAGTTTTCCGTTTCGCTGCCATAATGAAATTCGCACCGCTGTTCCATGTTGATATATTGCTGCAATTCGACCCAAAAATTGACCGGTGCCGATCCAAGAAAAATAGACTATAATGTATTCTAACAATACTAAATAATAAAAAGGTGACTGAGCTTTCACCCAGCCACCTTAGCTCCCTCTCGGAAGCATCGGTTAGGTAGTCTCTCTGCGATCCAATCGCTCCTGAAGCCATTCTAGTACTTCATCCAGAACCCATCCCACCCTGTTCGGCCCGAGCACTACCCGTTTGGGAAATGTTCCGGCGTTCTCCAGACGTTGAATGTGTTGTGGCGAATACAGAACCATCTCCTTAAGCTCACGCTTTGAAATTATCCTCATCACGATATCTCCTCGATTGAAGAGCATCGCGATGCCCAGGTTAAACCAATGCCTAGGTGTTGTGATGATAACGCTTGCGGTGGAATGTTGTCACCATGAGCATAGGTGAACGTGGTGGAACTTTTCGCTAGAGGTTGAACTTAGAGTTCGAGTGTTGTTTCGGGCATCATACTCAAGACGAAACACCACACCACAATACTGCTCACGTTCATTAGTGGTCTAAATGGTGGACTTTACATATTACGTTGTGATTCTTCCAATATATTCAATGAGTTATGACTATATGCGGTTTCTCTTCTGGGCACCACTCGGCACTCCATTGACATCCGAGGCCGCCTAAAATTATAATTAAAACAATTGGTTAAGTGGTTCGGCTGTCCGAGGCCGTCCAATGCTTTCCATGCAAATACCGTCACATTGGCGGTATTTTTGACGGTATTTCTCGGAGTGAGTCCCAAATATACGTCAAGCGATTCCGGAGTGAGTCCGGCTTTGGGCAAAACCGGCGGTACTTAGATGAAATTGACGAGGTAGTTCGAGTCCCGCTTTCGAATGTGTTGAGTAAGGAGTGAGTGGAACATGACGCTATCGCAAATGGCGATCCGCAACGCCAAGCCCCGCGAAAAGCAATTTAAGCTATTTGACGGCGGCGGCATGTATCTTTTGGTGCAACCGGACGGCAAACAATATTGGCGGATGGACTACCGCTATGCTGGCAAGC
>QIGT01000421.1 GCA_003230835.1 Gammaproteobacteria bacterium | reverse complement strand
GCACCGCTCAAATTGTTTTACTGCGGAGCCTATTTGCTTTGCCCATCGTGCTGACACTGGTTGGGCAGCAAGTGGGCTTTGCGGCCCTCACCAAAGTGTCCTGGCGCTGGCAGCTATGGCGGGGTGTGCTCACCGCAGGCGCTAACTTCGGCTTCTTCTACGGATTGATTCATATAGAGCTGGTTACCGCGCTGATGATCGCCTATGTCAGTCCGGTGTTGATTGTACTGTTGGCGAAGCCATTGCTGGGCGAACCTATAAGCACAGGGAAATTGATTGGCGTGATGGTGGGTTTTGCAGGTGTATTATTCGTCATTCAACCTGATAGCCTCGATATCCATCCTGGAATTTGGGCTATTTTAGGCAGTGCTTTGTCTTGGGCTTTGTTATCGTTGAGTAATCGACGTTTGGCTGGGAGTGTCCCTGCCGCGGTGATGACATTCTACACCTACCCTGTTGCATTGATCTTAGGTGCGGTCCTAACTTGGGGCAGTTGGGTCACTCCCCAGGGCGCAGATTGGGCGTTATTTGCCCTGGCTGGATTTGGCAGCGTCGTTGCACACGGATTTGCCGTGTTGGCGTACAAAAATGCCGCTGCTGGCACCATTGCCCCGTTTGAATATACGGCGCTGATTTGGATTACACTGGCAGGGTATATCTTCTGGGGCGAAATTCCAGCTTGGACCGTCTGGGTAGGGGGTGCAGGGGTTATTCTTGGGGGCTATATTGCATTGCGTTACCCATAAGATGGTTACGCTGCTGCTCGGGGAGTAAAAGAGAATAAAGGAGAATGAAATGACACCACTATTGAGTGCCGGTGTGGAGCTGATGATGGTGGGTATGGGTACCGTATTCTTGTTCCTAACCTTGTTAGTGTTTGCCACAGTAGCCATGTCTCGTGTTGTGGGCCATTTTTTTCCAAGTGTTGATGAAAGTACACGCAACCCTAGTGTGCGCGAGGAAGAAGTTGCGGCTGTTACAGCCGCGTTAGTATTGCACCGTAAAAAGTAGTCGCTCTAACGTAATCGCTCTAACAGAGCCTAAGGAAAACCGATGAGCAGTTCGAAACTGGGTATCACTGATGTTGTGTTGCGCGACGCGCATCAGAGTTTGTTGGCAACGCGCATGCGTATTGAAGACATGCTGCCGATTGCGGGCAAGCTGGACCAGGTAGGGTTTTGGTCTTTAGAGAGTTGGGGTGGGGCCACCTTTGACGCCTGTATTCGTTACTTAGGGGAAGACCCCTGGGAGCGAATTCGCATGATGAAACAAGCCATGCCCAACACCCCACAACAGATGCTTTTTCGCGGTCAAAATATTCTGGGCTACCGCCACTATGCGGACGACGTGGTAGAGAAATTTGTAGAGCGGGCAGCCGTTAACGGCGTGGATGTGTTTCGAATTTTCGATGCTATGAACGATCCTCGCAACTTACAAACAGCCATCAAGGCGACCATCGCTGTGGATAAACATGCTCAAGGGACTATTTCCTACACCGTGAGCCCAGTGCATACCCTGGAACTGTGGCTTGATTTGGCGAAGCAAATTGAAGACATGGGTGCGCACAGCCTGTGTATTAAAGATATGGCTGGCTTGTTAAAACCCTATGTAGCATTCGAGTTGGTTAGTCGCTTAAAAAAATCTCTGTCTATTCCTATACACATGCATTGCCATGCGACCACTGGCCTGTCGACGACAACCTACCTGAAAGCTATTGAGGCGGGCGTAGACAATGTGGATACAGCGATTTCATCCATGAGTATGACTTATGGGCATAGTGCTACCGAATCGGTGGTGTCGATATTACAAGACACCGAACGTGATACGTGCTTGGAGATTAAACTGTTAGAAGAAATCGCCGCGTATTTTCGAGAAGTGCGGAAAAAATATGCACAATTTGAAGGCAGTTTGCGCGGTGTTGATTCGCGTATTTTAGTGGCACAAGTTCCAGGTGGAATGTTGACCAACCTTGAAAACCAACTACGCGAACAAAACGCCACTGAGAAATTTGATGAAGTGTTGCGCGAAATTCCTAAGGTGAGAAAAGAGCTCGGGTATATCGCCTTGGTCACACCCACTTCACAAATTGTAGGTAGCCAAGCGGTGATCAATGTACTGCTGGGTGAGCGTTATAAGAATATCACCAAAGAAACCGCCGGGGTTTTGAAGGGTGAATATGGCGCGACGCCAGCGCCGGTGGATGAGAAAATTCAACAACTGGTATTGGCGGGTGCGCAGCCTATCACTTGTCGGCCCGCAGATTTGTTAGAACCGGAACTAGAAACGCTCACCGTTGAACTTAAACAGATCAGTAAATCGCAAGGCATAAAATTGGCGCAAGAGGAGGTGGATGATGTGCTCACCTATGCACTTTTTCCCCAAGTTGCATTACATTTTCTGGAAAATCGAGGAAATCCCGACGCTTTTGAGCCCGTGCCAAGTGCCGAAATAAGTTCTTCGAATAAACCTGCGACGGATAACTTGTCTGGGCCAGATCAAGGGGCAGCAGTCTACTCCGTTAAGGTTAACGGTAATGCCTACACGGTGGAGATATCTGCTGGGGGGCAAGCTACCTCTATACAACCTGTGGCCCAAGGGGTGACTGCATCTGCTGATTCAAATACACCGATAGTGGCACCGCTCGCAGGCACCGTGGTTGGTGTGCCGGTGTCGACAGGTCAAGTGGTTGAGGTAGGCGATACGGTACTTGTGCTTGAAGCGATGAAAATGGAAACCGATATCAGCGCACCTCGCGCGGGAACAATTCGCCAGGTGTGCGTTGCTGTAGGTGACTCTATAAAAGTGGGTGATCTTTTGTTGGAACTCGAATGATTCACGTCTGCGTGCGTTGCTATGGTGAGTATTTTTCTTGCAGTTAATTAACGAGCTTTGGCAAGCGTCTGGTCTGTACCAAATGAGTTGGGGCCAGTTTGTTATGATTTTGGTCGGGTTGTTGCTTCTGTATCTGGCTATCGCTAAGAAATTCGAACCCTTACTTTTAGTCACCATTGGTTTTGGTGGCATTCTAGCCAATATTCCAGGTGTTGATATCGCCACAGGTGACGGCTTGTTACACCTGATTTATATTGTCGGCATTGAAACAGGCGCCTTCCCGTTGATTATCTTTATGGGCGTGGGTGCGATGACAGATTTCGGCCCATTGCTGGCTAACCCGCGCACACTGTTTCTCGGTGCCGCTGCACAGTTTGGCATTTTCGCTACGCTGCTAGGTGCACTGGGGCTTACGTCGCTAGGGTGGATGGATTTTAGCCTGAAAGAAGCTGCAGCCATTGGCATCATTGGTGGTGCAGATGGACCCACTGCAATATATGTGGCCGGTAAGTTGGCTCCCCATTTGCTCGGCGCCATAGCGGTTGCTGCATACTCCTACATGGCGCTGGTGCCGATCATCCAGCCGCCCATTATGCGCTTGTTAACGACCAAGCAAGAACGCAGCATCGTCATGACCCAGCTACGAGATGTTTCTCGCCTTGAGAAGATAGTATTTCCGCTTCTGCTTCTCTTATTGATTGCGTTGTTGCTGCCTTCAGCCGCGCCGTTATTGGGCATGTTCTGCTTCGGCAATTTAATGAAGGAATGCGGTGTTGTTGATCGCTTGTCAGACACAACACAAAACGCGCTGATCAATATTGTGACCATATTTTTAGGTCTTGCGGTTGGCTCTAAGTTGCAAGCAGATGTGTTTCTTTCGGCCACGACCATCAGTATTTTGCTGCTCGGTATTATCGCCTTTTCGATAGGCACTGCCAGTGGGGTGTTGATGGCAAAAGCCATGAATGCCATGAGCAAAGTACCTATCAACCCCCTCATCGGTGCGGCAGGTGTCTCGGCGGTACCCATGGCTGCTAGGGTGGTGAATAGGGTGGGTTTAGAAGCCAATCCGCAAAATTTCTTGTTGATGCATGCCATGGGCCCAAATGTGGCCGGGGTCATCGGCAGTGCGATCGCGGCTGGTATCATGATTTTGTTCACTTCAAGTAGCTAAAATATGTTAGTTAACAACGCCTTAGGGTTGCTGCTTCGCGAACGGCGTGACAATAGTGGTGTGCATGGCTAACATAAAGAAAGTACTCACGTTTACAGGTTTTTCATGAAGCGCAGGCTTAAGATTGTTGCCAGTTGCTTAGCATTGCTCTGGTCTTATCCAGCAGCCGCAGAATTACAATATTGGGTTTCTGTGGGCAGCTTTCAGTCGCAAGAAAATGCGCACAAAGCGGCGCAAGTTGCCCTAGATTCGTTGGGAGAACAGTTTTCTGTTGTGGGTGTGTCAACTGCTGGTGGATTTTATCATCGTGTCGCCAGTGGTCCTTTTCGCAGCAGAGAGCTGGCGGATGATCGGCTTCGATCCGCACGCAACTCGGGTTTTGATGGGGCATGGCTATGGGTAGATCAAGAGAGTGTTTTTAGCCAAGCCACGACAGCTTCGGTAGAGTATCAATCATTGGATGAGATCAGTTACGACGAGTACGATCTCGGTAGCATCGAAGATTATGATGCTGATCTGTATAACGAGGATTATGAGCCTCAATTTAATCCGGATGATGCAGAGTTACGGGCACGTCGAGTAGAGGTTCCTGAGTTGGTCGAACAAGCGCCAGAAGGGTATAGTTTAAACAAACTACGACGTGGTGCTTAGAAGCCAAATTTGATTCCATATGCCGGCACCACTTAAGTGCACTTTTTAGTGAGTTTAATACCACAGCTTAGCACCATGCTCGTGTGAACGGATTACAAAGCCCGTTAGTTTTTTGGAGTTTGTATCTTCTGATCTTGAGCCAGCTATGACCATTGTTGTTATATCAACGCCATTGCTTAGAACAAGACTGTGACATTGATACATGACGAGATACCCAGTAGTACCACCGATAGCACTGTAGCTGGATTTCGCACATTGGTTGAATATGTGCTCGCATATTTTATGCGCTTTTCGAGCGCATGATGCTTTACTGTGGACACCGTTTGAAACTAGCAATGCTGTTCTAGCAGCTACAACATCATGCGCCGCTGCACTGTTAAAAATAGTAAAGAAAAAAAAGCCACACAATGCCACCAATTGGATTTTTTTCATTCAAACATTCCTCATTCTTTAGTAGTTCAAGATATAACGCTTTTGCCCACCTACGTGCGGATAACGGCGTATACCTTTCGACGGTACAGCTGTCAAGCCCAAGACCTCTGGTCCAGTTGCCAATCTTTGTGCCTCCGGGGTCATTGATCGGTACCCTAAATTGCAATTTGGTGCCATCGAGGCGGGCATTGGCTGGGTTGCATGGACCTTGCAAGCGCTGGATGAGGCCTATAAAAAACATCATATGTTTGCTCGACCGAAACTCAAATTCTTACCCAGCGAGTATTTCAAACAGAATGGATTTTCTAGTTTTCAAGAAGACAAAGTGGGTCTCGATCTCGCCCGAGAATATGGCCTGGTAGACAATTTCTTATGGGCCAACGATTTTCCTCATCACGAAGGCACATGGCCACATTCCGCACAAGCCATTGAACGCACCATGGATGGGTTGAACGACGAGGAGCGCGCGAAAATTTTGGGTTTAAACAGCGCCCGAATCTTTGGCTTTGAAGTACCGGCAAAATATCACGCGTAGTCGCTGAGGATACAACTTCATTACGTAGTAACTACATGCCGCTACACTCACGAGGGCATACTAGCGGCATTGTATTTTACCAATTGGAAGGGAAGGTGATTTCAATGGGAACATGTCCATTTCACGACAACAGCCAGACTCAGTTTGCCAATGGCGATATTCATAACGTAGATTGCCCAAGTTGTGGCGCTTATCGCATCTCAGACGTCGCCCTCAGCGACTTGCGTAATTTGCGCACCGCACCGACGGGCTGGCGTGAGCTTGTGAGGCGAAGTATTGCTCGCCACACGCTGATCTCTACGCGCGACACGCGAGCATTGACGACGTAAAAAACGCCGCATTTGGCAAATCAGCAGAGTTTGTCTACTCTGCTGGTCATGAAATACCAAACCGCCACCCAATGGGGTGTTTATGAGGTCGAAGTAGAGGCCGGGCGCATTGTAAGCGTTAATGGCATTAGTGGTGACCCTGATCCCTCTGCGATCGGCCAGCTACTGGTAGACGGCATCCAACATAAAACTCGCATCGACCAACCTTACATAAGAAAAGGCTGGCTAGCAGGTGGTGACCGAAACCGCAGGGCTAGAGGCAGTGATGAATTTGTTGCCGTCTCTTGGGACGAGGCATTAGAGCTTGCCGGCTTGGATATCAAGCGAGTCGCTGACACTTTAGGCAATACATCAATCTTCGCCGGATCATACGGCTGGGCAAGCGCAGGGCGTTTCCACCACGCACAATCTCAACTCCACCGCTTTATTAATCTTGTGGGTGGCAGTACGCGTGCGATGAATTCGTACAGTACCGCCGCCGCTCAGGTCATATTGCCGCATGTGGTGGCCCCATGGCATGAAATGGAATTAGAGCAACCTGCTTGGCCAGAGATTGCCCAACACACAAAAATGTTTGTTGCCTTTGGCGGTATTGCGCTGAGAAATACTCAAGTCGCATATGGCGGGATAACAGAACACAGAACCAAATCTAGCTTGCAGGAAGCAATCACGGCGGGTGTTAGGTTTGTGAATATTTCACCCGTCGCTAGCGATGCACCTGAGTGGTTAAACGCACAGTGGATAGCGTATAGACCAGGTACACCTATGTGTTAGAAACCCAAGGCTTGGCAGATAGAAGTTTCTTGAGTACCCATGCGGTGGGGTATGAATTATTTTGTGAGTATCTGCTGGGTAAACAAGACGGTCAGCCAAAATCACCGCTGTGGGCGCAGAGTATCTGCAACATAGACGCGCGGGTGATCGAAAACTTGGCAACACAGCTCGTAAAGCAACGCACATTCCTATCTGCCGCCTGGTCGCTACAACGAGCCCACCACGGTGAACAACCCTATTGGATGCTGGTCACGCTAGCTGCCATGCTAGGGCAGATCGGTTTGCCGGGTGGGGGCTTCG
>QIGT01000005.1 GCA_003230835.1 Gammaproteobacteria bacterium | reverse complement strand
TTACTTAGTTCTTCTTCCTAGACCGGAGATTTGGAATGGCTACTGCTAAAACATCATCCAGTGTCTCGGCTAGGGTGAAGGTTAAGTCGTTACGCACTGCCTCGGGTAGCTTTTGTAGGTCTGCTTCATTGTCTTTGGGTAAGATCACCTGAGTAAAACCGGCGCGGTGAGCGGCGAGGATTTTTTCTTTGATACCCCCCACGGGTAAAACCAAACCGGTAAGCGTGAGTTCCCCTGTCATGGTTACTTCGGCTCGGGTCTGCTTATCACTGTAGGCTGAAGCGATGGCGGTTGCCATTGTCACCCCGGCGGAGGGGCCGTCCTTTGGTACCGCACCTGCAGGTACGTGGATGTGTATGCCTTGGCTTTCGATGAACTCAGGCTTAATGCCAATACTTTCTGCAATAGCCCAAATATAGCTTCGAGCTGCCTTAGCCGATTCTTGCATGACCTGGCCAAGGTGACCCGTGAGGAGAATTTTTTCTTCCTTTGGAATGAGTGCTGCTTCGATATACAGGACGTCTCCACCTGATTCGGTCCACGCCAAACCTGCCGCGACACCTGCATGTTGAGTTTCACGGCTAGCGTCGCGCTTAAATTTTTCAGGACCCAAGTAAGCCAGTAAATCTTCTTGGGTTATTTGTTTATCACCTAGGTCGCCCTCGATAATCGCACGAGCGCGTTTACGTGCGATTCGACCAAATACTCGCTCCAGTTCTCGTACACCGGCTTCTCGGGTATAACGTCTAATAATTTTAGCCAGCGCCAATTCATCTATTTGTAGCTGAGTATCGCTCAAACCGGCCTCACTGCGCTGGCGTGGAATCAGATAGTTGAGTGCGATGGCGCGCTTTTCCGCGTCCGAATATCCACTCACCTCCATGATTTCCATGCGGTCAAGCAAGGCCCGAGGAATCCCTTCCAATGTGTTCGCGGTAGTGATGAACATCACTTTAGACAAGTCATAGGGAAGATTTAGATAGTTGTCTCTGAATTCCTTGTTTTGCTGCGGGTCTAAAATTTCCATAAGTGCCGCGGAAGGATCACCACGAAAATCTCGGCCCATTTTATCAAGTTCGTCGAGCATCAGGATGGGGTTCACTACCTTAGCCCTGCGTAAAGCCTGCAAAATGCGTCCTGGCATAGAGCCAATGTAGGTGCGTCGGTGACCGCGCAACTCTGATTCATCATGTAAACCACCGAGACTCAGGCGTTCGAATTTTCGACCCATGGCGCGGGCTATGGAATGTCCCAATGATGTTTTTCCAACCCCGGGTGGTCCCACGAAACAAATAATAGGGGCTTTCGCTGCGGGGTTGAGTTGCATGACGGCTAAAGTTTCTAAAATGCGCTCTTTAACATCTTCTAAGCCGTAGTGATCTTCATCAAGAATTTGAATAGCATGCTCAAGATCTAGATTGTCCTGCGTACCAGTATGCCATGGTAGTTCAGCAATCAGCTCTAAGTACCCACGGGCGACTTGATAGTCTGCAGAGTTTGCGGACATTCTCGACAGTCGTTTAATCTCCCGATCGACTTCTTCTTGGATGTGATCGGGTATTTGTGCTTGTTCAAGCTGTTGTCGAATTTCGGCTATTTCTTCGTCTTCGCTTGATTCGCCAAGTGCATTCTCGATTGCTTGTTTCTGCTGACGAAGCACTTGTTCGCGCTGTAGCTTGTCTATGTCACCGCGGGCTTGTTCTGCTATTTCTCTGCGTAACTCTGTGACCCGCAGCTCGTGGGTTAATACGCTGTTAACCTGCTGCATTAGCTCAATATTGGCGTCACAGTCCAAAGTCTTCTGTTCTTGCTCCAAGCTTAAATTTGCTAGAGACGCAATTCGATACATCTGAATGACAGGCTCAGAGATGTGTCCGATAAGTTGTTGATAGATTTGACCGCCGTTTTCGGTGTCGTATAAAGCTGCAATGCGCTGTGCCAGTTCGCGATTGACGGTGATTAATGCTTCTACCTCAGGGCCGGTGGATCCGTTCTCGCTAAGCTCAAGATTAATCAGAGGCTCGTAAGTAGCGCGCATATATCCATCTTGCTCTTCTTGCGCTACCAGTTTTACCCGCCGCTTGCCTTGGACGATGACTTGAGCACCGCCTTCCCGCCGCTCTACGCGATTTATTTTCGCGATGGTGCCTACAGCATAGAGTTCATGGATAGTAGGGTTGTCGTTGTCGGGATCTTTTTGTGCAACCGCGATAAATTCACCGCCACTTTCTACCGCAGCTTCGATTGCAGCTATAGATTTAGCTCTGCCGACAGAGAGAGGAACCACGAGTTGAGGAAAGACAACAGTGTCTTTCAGGGGTAGAACGGGTAGAGAGGGTGGAGTGGTTTTCATTTTTATGATGTTAAGCCCTGTAATGCTGCTGCTTCTTCACGTACTAATTCTGGTGCGCCTAACCACTGCCGATTTGAGCCACAACGTTTGAACCAATAGTGTAGCCCGAGCAGGTCTGTGAAACCCATGCCGCCGTGTACTTCTGTAGATGTTTTAGCGACGAATTTGCCCACTTCAGCCAGGTGCGCCTTGGTATGACAGGCTGTTAGGCGCGCTTCGGGGGGAAGGTTTGCCAACGCGTGAGCCGCGTACCATACCATTGAACGACAAGGTTCTAGACTTGCAGCCATTTCTGCGCACATATGTTTAACGGCCTGAAAGCTCGCTATAGGACGGCCAAATTGTTCGCGTTGCTTAGCGTAAGCTACTGCTTGATCAAGCATATTTTGTGCGGCACCTAGCGTGTCTGCGGCTAATATCACGCGGCCAATATCGAGGGTTGCTTCGAATACCCTGGGGTCTTCGCTAATGCACGCAGCTGGGACACCATCATAGCAAAGTTCAACCGTTCTCCGGGTTTTGTCCACCGTGGTCAAGTGGCGGCGTTGTAGGCCCTTTGCATTTGCGTCTAACAAAAATAGATGTTTGTTCACGTCGGCAACCATATAGAAATCGGCGTCTGCATCAAAGGCGAATAGTGAGGTACCGGTTAGTGTGGAATCAGTTACCGTTACACTTGCGCCATTTCGTCGCCCAATGGCTTCGCCAAAAGCAATGCCCACGCGTTTACTGCCCGTGGCGAGTGCTTCTAACAATTCACTATGATCGCCGTCACTTAGACAAAGCGCAGTGGGCGCCATCACCGCGCTGCCGAGAAAGGGTGCTGGGGTCACGTGATAACCTAAAGATTCTGCAACAATGGCTGCATCGAGGGCGTCTAAACCGATGCCACCCTGGTCCTCGGGAATGAGCAATGCGGCAATGCCCATATCAGCCAAGCCTTGCCAGATATCTGTGTCGGTGCCGCCGTCTGCAAAGGCGCGAACACGATCTAGCGGGACGTTGTCGTGAAGGTAGCGGTTAACATTGTCTTGCAGCAATACTTGCTCTTCAGAGAATCCAAATTTCATACTATTGGCCTCCTTTTTGAGCGGTCATTGGACTTGGTTTGATTACCTTTGGTTCACGTGGCATGTCTAGACCGCGCTCGGCGATGATATTCTTCTGAATTTGTGAAGTGCCGCCTCCAATGATCAAGCCGAGGAAAAACATATACTGGGTTTGCCAAGAGCCCCCTGTTCGCGTGTGTGGGTTATCTTCATAACAAAGACCCACTTCTCCCATGATATCGATGCCTAGTCCTTCTAGGTCGTGTCGAAGTTCCGTACCTTGTAACTTCACAATCATGCGCGCTATGCTTGGGTCTTGGTCTTTGTTGAGTTGCGAAGACAACACCCGAAGTTCATTAAAACGCATGGCCATAACACGCCCCTGAATCTTCATCAGGCGATCGCGATAAATGGCGTTATCAATCAGTGGCTCGCCATTTACCGTTTCCGTTTTCATTAGGTCAATGAGAGCATTGAGACGGGCTAAGGTGATGTTTGGATTGCCGAGTGAGTCTCTCTCGTGAGCCAGTATCGCGTTAGCGACCTGCCAGCCTTCACCCCTCGCGCCAACAATTTGGTGCTTGGGTACACGCACATCTGTAAAAAAAGTTTCGTTGAAGTTGGCGGCTAAGGTCATATCCACCAGCGGTCGTATTTCAATGCCTGGAGTTTTCATATCGAAGAGCAAAAACGAGATGCCGCGATGTTTGGGTGCATCCGGTTCGGTACGTACTAGGCAAAATATCCAGTCTGCTAATTGCGCCGTACTGGTCCATATTTTTTGCCCGTTGACTACCCAGTTGTCCCCATCTAATACAGCCGAGGTGGTGAGGCTGGCAAGATCAGATCCGGCGCCGGGCTCTGAATAACCTTGGCACCACACCATTTCGCCTTGGATGGTGGGGCGAATAAATTGTGCTTTCTGTGCTTGGGTGCCTAGCTCCAACAAGGTAGGTACAAGCATTGAAATACCTTGCCCCCCGAGACCAGGGTTGATGCGCGCATGGGCAAATTCTTCGGCAATAATTCGCGATTGGATAAGGTCTGGTTGCGCACCGTATCCGCCATATTCTTGTGGAATGGTGCGGGCCGTGTAGCCGTTTTCAATCAGTAGTTTCTGCCAAGATATCGTTTCGTTGCTGCGCAATGCAGTGCCAATAGGAGATTTTGCACCGTGCTGGCGCAGGAAGTCTTTCACCTCTTGCCGGAAGTCTTCGTATTCAGGGCCAAACTCTAGGTCCATGCATGCTCCGTTAAGCGGAAAATTGAAGAGACTAGTTTAGCGGGAACTAGGCGAGACGTGCTAGATGTTCGCGTTTAACTAGATGCTTTAGGGATTGGCCGAGATGGTAGCGTTCTAGCTCTGCGACGATCAAATCTGTCAAACGTTGGGTTTCGTTGCCTAGTGAACCAGCAATATGGGGGGTTAGAAATACATTTTCCATACGGAACAGTGGGCTTGAGCGGGGTAGTTCTTCAGGCACTGTGGTATCAAGAATGGCAAAAATGCGACCATTGGTTAGCTCTGCCTCCAAGGCAGATTGGTCGACAATGGCACCTCTGGCGGTGTTTATCAGGGTAGCGCCATCACGCATGAGGGCCAGTTCACGACTGCCGATCATGCCGCGCGTGTCTGCCAACAATGGTGCATGCAAGCTGACGACATCACTTTGGCTAAGCAGTTCGGTTAAGCCGACCTTGTGGGCGCCGATATGCCGGGTCTCCAGCGGTGATAAGTAGGGGTCGTACAATAGAACTCGAAAATCGAAATGCTTGAGATGTTCAATCACAAGACGCCCGACATGTGATGCGCCCACTACGCCCACAGTTTTTTGATAATTTCCTACACCAGGTGCTTCTTTGTTCCAAGGTGCACGATTCTCACGATGTTCGATATAGAAGCGGTTGAGTTGGAATACCTGTTTGTTGGCAAAAAGTATTGCTGCTACGGTATATTCAGCCACTGGCACTGCGTTTGCGGCAACCGCATTGACAACGCGTATACCCTTGCGCCATACCGTGTCATCAATGAAACCCTTCACACTGCCAGCCAAGTGGGCAATCAGTCTTAATCTGGGCATCTGATCTATGCACGCTTGGTCTATACGCGGACAACCCCAACTGGTGATTAAAACTTCTATTTGAGCTAGGTGCGACGATATGGCTTCGAGGTCTCGAAACGGCGTCGATTCAACAAGTTTGCAAACACGGCCTATGGTGTCCAAGTGGTCGGAACGGAAGAGCTCTTCCTTAACCACCGGGTGCATAAGCATAGCGGTGATCGGCTTTTTGGCCATAAGCTGTAGAATACCCCATAATCTGCATTTACAAACGTTAAATATTGAGGCTATTACATGGGTGCGAGTTCGGAAAGTGGCAGTGTGGTGGAAATGTTACATACCATGGCGGATATGCAGCATCACCACAATGAGCAAGTTCATGCGCAGTGGGCTAAGCAAGGGTATGAATACTACCGAGCTATATGGGTTGAATGCGCAGAAATGCTCGACCACTTTGGTTGGAAGTGGTGGAAAAAACAGCACCCAGACATCAACCAGGTGAAGCTTGAGCTTGTGGATATCTGGCATTTCGCATTGAGTGATCTGTTAAGAACCGATACGCTAAAAGATTCCCTCGCCACCGTATTGAGCGAGGTTGATACATCGGGTGAGCAAGACCCAAGGGCGTTCAGGGCATCAATAGAAGCGCTGGCTGAATCATCTTTGCGTACTCGATCTTTTGAAATAGAGCCTTTTTTGGAGGCCATGCGGACGCTGCCTATGAGTTACGAAGAGCTGTTTGTGATGTACATTGGCAAAAACGTGTTGAATCAATTTCGACAGAATAACGGTTACAAAAGTGGTGAGTATCGAAAGGTGTGGCAAGGTAGGGAAGACAATGAGCATCTAGTTGATTTGTTAGACACGCTACTGATGACCGAGCAAGTAGATCCCCGACAGCTGCCAGATAAACTTTACGCAGAGCTAGAGGCCCGGTACTCAGTATAAATTCAGGGGTTGAAAAAATTTCTTCTCATCACCGATTCATGGCTGCCGCTGACTAACGGGGTAGTGACAACCTGGACCAAGATGATCGAACATCTTCGTTTGGCGCAGTATGAGGTTGAGATTGTGCATGCTGGTCAATTCAAGACGACACCCTTACCCACCTACAACGAAATCAAAGTGGCGAAGAATCCGTGGATTATGCAGGCGATGATTGCCGAATTTCAACCAGATCACATTCATATTGCAACCGAAGGACCGCTTGGGGTGTATGCGCGTTGGTTACTCAAGCAGCGAAATATTCCATTTACCACATCTCTACATACAAAATTCCCAGAGTACGTGCAACAGCGAGTTGGCATTCCTTTGTCTATTGGTTATGCCTTCATGCGGTGGTTTCATCGACCGGCTGTGCGCACCTTGTGTACCACCCACAGTCATAAACAAGAGCTTGAACAATGGGG
>QIGT01000136.1 GCA_003230835.1 Gammaproteobacteria bacterium | reverse complement strand
GGGTTTTGTCGCCCACGGTATTGAAATCGCCCCACTGGTGATGCCGTTAACAGCCCGCCATATTTATCAGTTTCAGGATCTTCATCCGCAATCATTTCACGGCATGCCAGGGCTTATCGCCGACAGTCTGCCTGATCGATATGGGCAAAAATTGATCGATGTCTGGTTAGCCAGAACTGGCCGCAAACCAGACGATTTTAATGCTGTTGATCGTTTATGTTACGTCGGCAAGAGGGGCATGGGCGCATTGGAATTTGAACCTGCAGGACCTGAGGTGATCACCAAAGACAAGCGCCTGGAGGTCAAAGAACTGACCGAATTGGCATCCATAGCCTTCGCCAGCAAGGAAACTCTCGACACAAAATTGACGGCAAGTGGCGGCGATGACGCCTTGTTGGATATCTTAAGTGTAGGCACATCCGCTGGCGGTGCGCGTGCCAAAGCAGTCATCGCGTTTAACCCCCGCAGCAGACAAGTCCGCTCAGGCCAACTCGACCTGCCACCGGGCTTTGAGCATTGGCTGATTAAATTTGACGGCGTGGAATTTAGTGGCGATTGGGGTGTCGGCGATCCTTCTGGTTATGGCCTACTTGAATACAGCTACTACCTGATGGCAAAAGAGTGCGGTATTGACATGATGGAAAGCCGGATTTTCTCCGAAAATGACCGCAATCATTTCATGACCCGCCGATTTGACAGAAGCGAGCATGGTTCCAAGAAGTTTGTGCAAACCCTCGCAGCCTTGGCGCATTATGACTATTACGAAAGCGGCCTCTATTCATATGAGCAAATTTTCATGGCCATGAAGCAGTTGAAGATGCCGCAAACTGCCATTGAAGAACAATTCCGCCGCACGGTTTTCAATCTTGTTGGCTGCAACCAGGACGACCATGTTAAAAACTTCTCGTTCATGATGGACAGGCAGGGACGTTGGGATTTGTCGCCCGCCTATGATCTATGCCACGCACAAGGCGGTGGCTTTACCCGTTTTCACCAACTGAGTATCAATGGTAAAACATCGGACTTCACCAGAGTAGACTTAAAGCACCTTGCCGATTACGCAGGCCTTCCGCGCTCGCGGGAGAAACACATTTTAGACCAAACCCTAGCGGCATTTTCAACTTGGAAAGATGCCGCCACCGAACTTGATATTCCCAGCGGTTTACAAAATCATGTTTTAAGAACAATCAGGCTGAAATGGTGAGATGAAGGTTGGAAGGATTCGGATCTACGCAGAGGGACTGCGCCTGCGTCTCAAGCGGCGGACATCAAGTGACATATTGGCTCAGGCTATGAAAAGCTTTCAATAACTCTGGCACCTGCTTTCGGTAATTTGACATTATGACAATTTCTGAGTAGAAGTAGGCGTTGTTCGAACCGCTTAGAAGCGACCTAATCTAGTCAATTTTCGTGCCGCGCGTCGGCACACTTACCCTAGCGAGGCGTTATGCCGCATTTTTCTTTGCAACGACAAAACGGCATTGCCATCATTCAGTTCGATAATCCCCACAAGCAGGTAATGGATAGTAACTCTGTGGAGGAGTTACGAGACCTATTACCGATACTAGAAGAAGATTCGGTGCGTGCGGTTGTTATATCCGGCAGGAGTGAGTCTTACTTCATTCGTCACTACTGCTTAACGGAATTGCTGTCTCACAGTCTTGCAAGGGCGTCCACTTGGGACGCCTTGTTTCAATCAACACTAGATAGATTGGAAGCACTACCAAAACCAGTCATTGCCGCCCTAAACGGAACAGCATTAGGAGGAGGGTTTGAGCTCGCATTGGCCGCCGACTATAGGGTAGCGAAGAACGGCCGCTCCAAATTTGGCTTGCCGGAGGTTTCAGTTAATCTGGTCCCAGGGGGGTGTGGAGTAGGTCGATTAGCGGATCTTGTGGGTGTAAAAAGAGCGACCATGCTAACTTGGAGAGCTAAGTTGCTTTCTGCTGAAGAGGCCTACGGGTTAGGCATCATCGACGAACTGTTACCTGAAGATGCCGAGCAAAGTGTGCTTGCAAGAAGCATCGCATTAGCGTGCGAGTGCAGCCAGCGTTCTGAGCTATCGATAAGGTACGTTAAACAGATGGCCCGCTCTTACAAACGTGGCGAAATAGACAACCCATTGACAGCCTTCAAGTCGGTATTGGCCTCTAGCGAATGTCGATTTGCACTTGAGGCGTTAATTGACAGCGACTAGGTGTTGATTATGTGCCTCTAAATAATTAACATTATGTCAATATATTTATAGCCAGTTGATTTCGTTCATTACCAACACCAACGATGTTGGAGGGAAGTGTTTTGTCGCCATTAATATCGCGTCGAGAATTGACGTGTTGTTTGTTGTGCTCGGCTGTGGCGCCAGCAATAGCCAACCTAACCCAGCAGAGGCCTGGCCTCGATAAGGAGTCGCAAGCGGCTATGTTTTCAGCAACCAAGACCAGCGAGTTACTAAAGAGCGGGCGCATCACCTCGGTACAACTGGTTTCGACTTATGTCGCTCGGATCAAGCAATACGATTCACAGCTAAATGCGGTTGTGGTCAGAGATTTCGACCGGGCGTTTGAGCAGGCGCAAAGATCTGATGAGCGACGCGCATCGAATCTGGAACTTAGTCCGCTGGATGGGCTACCAATCACTGTCAAAGAATCTTTAGACGTTGAAGGCTTACCTACTACCTGGGGTAATCTTGCAGCGAAAGCAAATGTACCTGCGGTCGATGCTGAGGTTGTGAGGCGTTTGAAGGAACTGGGTTGTGTGGTTCTTGGAAAAACAAACGTGCCGCTAAATGTGAGTGATTTCCAAACTTACAACGAAGTCTATGGCACAACGAATAATCCATGGGATACATCACGTACACCAGGAGGTTCTTCTGGTGGTTCTGCCGTCGCAGTTGCTGCAGGGCTGACAGGCATGGGGTTTGGAACAGACCTTGGCGGCTCGGTACGAACGCCTGCACATTTTTGTGGTGTATATGCGCACAAACCAACCTGGGGTTTGATCCCGTTTCGATCACAAACTTCGCCCGGGGCAACAAATGTTGCGCAAGAGCTTGATATGGCAGTAGTGGGGCCCGTCGCGCGCAGTGCGGAAGATCTTGCACTAGCAGTCACTTGTCTAGCAGGCGCAGACAAGTTCGAATCACCTGCATGGCAGCTGTCTATGCCTGGTCCAAACGCAACTTCTTTGAAATCAATGCGAGTGGCACTTTGGCCCGAATGTGACCTGGCACCCGTAGACCAGGAGATATCAGAACGTATCCGGTCGCTAGAAGGGTTGCTTAAAGCAGCGGGGGCGAAAGTCTCGATAACCCAACGCCCAGCTATAGACTTGGAGCTGCATCGAGAAACTTATCGCAACTTGGTGATGGCCATTACCGCGGACCCTTCAACGGCAATATCTTATCCAGAATGGCTCACGTGGCATGCGCGGCGCGGCCAGATTCGCCAGCAATGGGTAGAATTTTTCACTGACTGGGACGTACTGATCGCGCCTGTATCTTCAACCATGGCATTTCCGCATGACCAATCTGAAGACCTAATGGCACGTACGCTTGAGGTTAACGGTTCCAAACGGAGTTATTGGGAGCACATATTTTGGGCTTCCTTAGCAACGCTTTCCTATCTACCTGCTACTACTTTCCCCAGTGGTGTCTCAGCAAGTGGGTTGCCGATGGGGTTACAAGTCATTGGGGCGGAATATGGGGATTTCACAACGATTGAGTTTGCTCGTCTGATTACTCAACAAATGGGTGGATACGTCCCCCCACCCAATTTTGGTGTAGAAACTTGATAGCTAAGACATTCATTAGTCAAAAATAAACAAGATAGCGAACAAGGTAGATATAATGCCGGAAGCAATTTGGAACGAGGATGTTTCACCGATAGTGTTCAAAAAAATTTCTCCCCGTTGTGGTGTGGAAATTTTGGACTTCGATTTGTCAATTGAACTTTCGCAAGATCTAGTGGATAAGATTGAACATCTACTCGTGAATGCGGGTGTTGTCTTTTTTAGGGACCAGCACATTACTCGGGAACAACACATTCAATTTGGTCAACGCTTTGGCGAGTTGCATGTTCATCCCGCTGTTCCTAGTCCTGAAGGGTATCCAGAGATTCTCCTCATTCATGCGGATGCTAAGTCGAAGGGGGTTGCTGGCGCTGGTTGGCATTCTGATGTTTCTAGTGATGCAGAACCCCCGGCAGCAAGTATCTTGTACATGAAAATAATGCCCGAAGTTGGGGGTGATACGCTTTTTTCGAACATGTATGCAGCGTTTGAGGCCTTGTCTCAACCGATGCAGGAATATTTGCTTCAGCTTAAAGCGGTACACGCACCAGCAAAGATCTATAGCAGTCTGATTCAGAGCGAGAAGGTTGCAAGTAGAAACCAAGCGAGCACCCATCCTGTTATACGTACTCATCCGATCAGCAAACGAAAGGCTTTGTTTGTTAACTCGATTTTTACGCGAGAAATTGTCGGCTTATCGAAAAAGGAAAACGATTATCTGCTCAGATTTTTGTTCGAGCATATTAATGATCCAAACTTTCAAATCCGTTTTTCCTGGCAACCCGGCTCGATTGCATTTTGGGACAACCGTTGTGTGCAACACTTTCCTACTGATGACTTCTTTCCGCAAACACGTACCGCAGAAAGGGTAACGATCTGCGGTGACAAGCCATATTAGTAGCAGCATATAGACAAGAGGAACTTCCAACTGATGCCGCAAAAAGTAAAAAAAAAGAACTCCACAAATAGTAAGCGTGGGGATGCTACCAAGGCACAACTAGAGAAAGCAGCGCTAGAAATGATGCGTGACAATGGTGTTCTTGCCGGAGTGAACCTGCGCGAGGTGGCAGAGAAGGCAGGCATTAATCGCGCCCTTGTCTACCACTACTTCGGCACGCGTGAGGATTTGTTACGTTCCGCATTGAGCAGAGATCTCGGGGCTCGTCTCGACAGCATGAACGAAGGTATTTCATTGCCTTTCAATCCCAGAGTGCGGCAATTGTTTCGCAACATGGTCCAATATGAAGCGGAAGTAAAGTTGCTCATGTTGCTATTAATCGACGACAACGAACCGCTGACTCTGGCTCCCCAAAAAAAAGAGTGGGTGGAAGCGTTAGCGCGCGATAAGGAAAAAGGGCTGTTAGACAAAGAACTAGATGTAACCGCTTTTATCGTTTTGATTTCCGTGCTGACCTACGGGTACGCAATTATGCGAGATTCCTTCGCCGACGAACTAGAAATCAACCCTGTCGAGCTGGACTGGAGACTTGATACGCTGATCGAGAAATTGGTATCAGTTTTCGAGCCTAAACAGTGAACTTGAAGGAATTCAAGCAATACCCAACAACTCCGCTGCATTGCCCCCCAGCCACTTCGGCATGACCTCCTCCCGAATTGGTAACGCTCTGAACTCTGCAACCACTTCCGCTGGTGTCATTCCGAGCGTCATCCACGATGTGGCGAACAACATTCGATCTTGAAGCAGCGTATTGCCGAACTGCAACATCATCTCCCAACCGCTGCCCGGCTTCGGTATGTTTTTCGGTCGGTGCGCAGCAAGGTCGATATAAAGGTTTGCATGGCGCCGCGCTGCACCTACCAACTCAGGCACCCAAGGCCAGCCGCCCAATGCGGCGATGACCTTCAGCTCTGGAAAGTCGACGCACACTCGATCGAGATACAGAGGCCGTCCCAAGTCCATGGGGCGGTCGCTTGCGTAGTTCATCGTGCAGTACACCCGAGCCGGAATACCGAGTTCCACACACTTGGCATACAGCGGGTAGTACTTGGGGTCGTTGGCGTAGCGATGTTCCCGGAAACAGGAGATTTCTAGGCCCTTGAGTCCTCGTTCACGCACCAGATACTCCAGGCGACGAACACCATCCATACCGTCCTCGGCGTTGATGCGCCCCCACGGGATAAATCGCCCAGGATAGCGATCTGCGAAGTCTAGTGTGTGCTCGGCGGATGCATGGCGGCCGGTACCAATACAGGCAATGTCTATTTCAGCGTCATCCAACATCTGCAGAAATTCGCTTTCGGTGGGCGCGGTTTGCACGGCTCGTGTGGCGATTTCACGCCGCAGCGCCATGGGTGCCATGCTGGCTTGCAGGGTGTCAAACTCTTCAATACTCATGCCCGCGTCTTGAGCCCATTGGTGACCGAAGATGTTCAGATAGTTGGCCATGCCTTCATCTTCGGTGGCCATGTAGTGATCGAGGTCGGCCTCACACACTTCCTTTGTCGGGATATCGCACTCTAGATCGATGATCATCGTCCAGCTCCCTCGGTGGTTTCTCGGATAGCGCCACTAGTCAGCAAGCGCGCATAGTGTTCCTCCGACAAATCGAGAAGTTCGGTGAGCACCTCGCGGGTGTGTTCGCCAAGGCGCGGTGGCGGGCCCGCCGGTCCGCACTTCACACCCGAAAAATTGAAGGGTGTGTTGAGTACCGGTGTAGGTCCCACGCCAGGCAGGTCTACTTCGACAATCATCTGCCGCGCTGCAAGCGTTGGGTTACTCAGCACTTCGGCGGAACTGGCCACTTTGCCGTATGGGATGTCGTGCTCGTCAAACACCTTAGCCACCTCCGCCAGCGTTTTGTCCGCCGCCCAGGCTTTGGTGATTTCGACGAACACAGCCATATTTTCGCGTTGCAAGGTCGGCGTGCAGAAACGTTTGTCGTCTATTAGATCGGCGCGCCCGATCGCGCGCATGGTTTTTGCGAAACTAAGACCAATCGAAGCGGCTAGAAATCCGTCTTTCAGCTTCAGAGGTGGCCGATAAATAGCACTGGGTGCATCCAACTCCCCAGCGCTGAACAGATGACGCTGCAGGGTAGTGTCATTGGCGGCAACCATGGCGTCCAACA
>QIGT01000461.1 GCA_003230835.1 Gammaproteobacteria bacterium | reverse complement strand
GGCACGAAAAATTTGGCGGGTGGCTTTATCCGATAGGGGGTGGTGAGCAGTTGCCAGGCTTCTTCGTCGACTTCTTCTTCTACTTTGCAATGGGGACATAATGTTCGTATCAGCCGCTGCGCCATGATGCCCAATACTGTGGCTCGAATCATGTAAGCAGGTACCCCCAGGTCAAGCATACGGCTGATGGCGGTGGGCGCATCGTTAGTATGCAACGTCGAAATCACCAGGTGACCAGTAAGTGCTGCTTGAATAGCCATTTCGGCGGTTTCAAGGTCACGTATCTCGCCCACCATGATGATGTCTGGGTCTTGTCGCATCAGGGCGCGCACACCAGAGGCGAAGGTCACATCAATATTGTGCTGAATCTGCATTTGGTTGAAGGAGGGTTCAACCATCTCGATAGGGTCTTCAACGGTACAAACGTTGACCTCATCGGTCGCCAACTGCTTGAGGGTACTATAAAGGGTGGTGGTTTTTCCTGACCCCGTTGGCCCTGTCACCAGCACAATGCCATTGGCAGAGTGCGTCATGTCGCGCCATCGTTCATAGTCGTCGCCGGTCAGACCCAGCTCTTGGAAACTGCGCAACAGCACATCTGGATCAAAAATACGCATAACCATCTTTTCGCCAAAAGCTGTAGGCAAGGTGGATAACCGTAATTCAATTTCATCGCCATCCTGGCTCACAGTTTTTACCCGACCGTCTTGAGGACGACGTTTCTCCGCAACATCCATACGACCTAGAATTTTTAAACGGCTGGTCACCGCAGCGTTAACGGCTGAGGGTAGTTCGTAAACGTGATGCAAAATACCGTCTATACGAAAACGAATCAGACCTTTGTCGCGTCGCGGCTCGATGTGAATGTCACTGGCGCGCTGGTCGAAAGCATATTGTAGTAACCAGTCGACAATGTTCACCACGTGAGCGTCATTGGCTTCGGGAGATTTGAGTCCACCCAGCTCAAGCATTTGCTCAAGGTTGGTGATACCAGAAACTTCCATCCCCGCTTCTGCCGCACGAGCTGCGGAGCGCGCGATAGTATAGAATTCTAATTGATAACGAGTTATATCAGCAGGGTTACAAACCACACGACGTATACGACGTTCACGCAGGGTTTGGGTGAGCATGGACTCCCACTGAAACATGTAGGGCTGCCCACTGGCGATAACCACATATTCATCCGCCACTTCTATAGCCAAGATATTGTGTCGCTGAGCAAAGGCATAAGACATGACTTCAGTCGCTGCATTCACATTGATCTTGAGCGGATCGATCCGGACATAAGACTGACCCGATCGCTCTGCCAGCCACTGGGTCATAGTTTCTAAATCGAGTGTATGGCCAGGGTTTTGGCGGTTCTCAAATTCCTTACCAGCAACAATTTCTAGCGGATGCATGCTCAGTTCTTTCTTTGAACGTGGCGCGATGAGCACATCTTCTGCTTGCCGGCGACCAATGAACTCGCCTTCAACCAATGCCTCTAGGAAAATAGGCAAATCAAGTAGCTGCTCGTTACCCAAATCAAACGCACCGCCACCAAAACCACGCTTCTGGCTCAGGCTTTCACCTGGCTGGGTAGCTTGGGGTGTTTCGGGAGAATCCACTTGGGCTTTATTTACCGCCACGCATCTATCCATACATGCATTTACAGACCCAGCAGTATCGCCCTAGACAGACATTTTGCAAGTACTACGGTCATCGGATTTGACCCCTGTCACAGAAGAAAAAGTGTAGGTAATTAAACAACTTAGGTGTTTTTTAGCTAGGTTCGGACTAGAATACGTGCCCTTTTGATTGACCGACAATGCAATAGAACTATGGCCACGCTACCTAAATTCGACGAGATGCTGGCAACCTTGGTGGGCGAACCCTCAGTAAGCTCTACCACACCCAGTATTGACCGCAGCAATCTGCGGGTGATCGAACACCTGGCTAATTGGCTCGACGGATTGGGCTTCAACACGCAACTTATGCCGTTACCGGATAACCCTCAAAAAGCCAATTTGATTGCCCGTTTTGGCGACGGCGAGGGCGGCTTGGTGCTTGCAGGTCATACCGACACTGTACCCTACGACGAAAAGAAGTGGCAGAGTGACCCGTTTAAAGTTACCGAAGCAAACGACAAGCTCTACGGCCTAGGCACCTGCGACATGAAAGGGTTTTTCCCAGTGGCACTGCAAGCGGTGACCACATTCTTAGACCAGCCATTGAAGGCGCCCATTACCATCGTGGCGACTTCCGATGAAGAGTCTTCCATGGCAGGTGCACGCTATCTTGCAGAATCGCAAAGTGTGCAGGCAGACTACGCCATAATCGGCGAGCCCACTGGCCTACAGCCTATATATGCACACAAAGGCATCGCCTTTCTAACCATTCGGCTACAGGGCGCGTCTGGTCATAGCTCTAATCCTGATTTAGGCTGCAACGCCCTCGATTCGATGTACGACGTGATGGGCGAACTGATTCGCTTTCGCACCGAACTGGCAGAACAAAATCAAAACCCAGCCTTTGAAGTACATATTCCCACAATGAATTTAGGTTGCATGCATGCTGGTGACAGTCCGAATAGAATTTGCAGCCATGCAGAATTGCAAATCGACCTACGCCTGCTGCCTGGCATGGACACCCACGCCACCATCGAAATGTTGTCATCCCGATTGCAAGGTGTCGTGGCGCGGTGTGAAACCACACTAGAACTCACCACCCACTATCCGCCCATTCCACCCTTTGAAACGGACAAAGACAACGACCTAGTGCAAACCTTGGCGAAACATTCCGGCAACCCACCTGGTACAGTCGCCTTTGGTACCGAAGGTCATTTCTTACAAAGGCTAGGTATGGACACGGTCGTGTTTGGCCCTGGCAGCATCGATCAAGCACATCAACCCAACGAATTTCTTGCGCGAGACCAAATTGAACCTGCTACTGAAATTTTGCGCCACGTCATTCGACGTTACTGCACCGCGTGACCTGTTACTACACGGTGTGAAATATGCAGACAACGGATTACGCCAGGTGGTTTAGAGGCTCCACCCCCTACATAAGTGCGCACCGCGACCGAACGTTTGTTGTATTGTTGACAGGCGAAGCGCTACAACATAGCAACCTTACCCACATCGTACATGACCTGGCATTACTACACGTGCTGGGTGTTCGCTTAGTGTTGGTACATGGAGCAAGACCACAAATTGAACAGCAATTAGGCAAGTCTGAATATCACAATGCACGGCGCATTACTGACAGTGCTGCAATGAATATCATTGCCGGTGTAAACGGCACTATACGCACTCAGCTTGAAGCGCTTTTTTCAACCGGACTACCCAACACGCCACTGCATAATGTTGAAGTTCCAGTCATATCAGGCAACTTCGTTACCGCCCAGCCTATCGGCATACTCGACGGTGTCGATCATCTATTCACAGGTGAAGTGAGGAAAGTAGAAAAAGATCGTATCGAAAACACTCTAACGACAGGCGGCTTACTGCTGCAATCGCCGATTGGCTATTCCCCTTCGGGCCAAGCCTTTAACCTCATTGCAGAAGATCTTGCAGCAGAATTAGCTGTTCAAATTGACGCAGACAAGCTTATTGTATTCGACGATTTCACCCTGACCACTCAAAACGGTGAACGCATCAGCTCCTTTACCCCAACCGGCCTAGAACAGCGCATTGATCATTACCCAGACCACAAGCAAGTGCGTCTACGTGCACTCGCGCACGCGGTGCGCGGTGGCGTGAATAAGTCACACCTGGTGAGTTTTGAGCAAGACGGCGCCCTATTGGTAGAGCTTTTCACGGCAGAAGGCATCGGTACGCAAATTCTCGAACAACAGGCCAAGGCCGTTCGCCCAGCGAACCTGGCAGATGTATCCGGCATTGTAGAGGTTATTCGTCCACTCGAAGAGAATGGCTCGTTAGTTCGACGCGAGCGAGATCGCTTGGAACAAGAAATAGATCATTTCCTAGTCGCAGAACTTGATGGGGTTGTGGTTGGTTGCTGTGCCGTTTACTCCTACGGAGAACAAGCCGAGCTGGCTTGTGTTGCCGTACACGAAAACTATCGCAAACAATCTGGCATGAACATTGGGGCTAATCTATTAGCAGAAGCAGAAAAGAGCGCCGCCTCTCAACATGCCCACATGCTATTTGTGCTCACCACACAAGCACGAGATTGGTTTTTAGAGCAGGGTTTTAGCGATGCCTCCACCGATGTATTGCCACTGCAAAAACAATCATTATATAACTGGCAAAGAAATTCAGTGGTTATGGTGAAACCGCTAAAAAAGCCAAATACTTAGAACTCATAGAGGAAACAACATCATGGCTGACGAACGCCCGTATTCCTCCATCATTGTCGATGGGGTCGAGCAAGCACCGAGCAGAGGCATGTTGAATGCAGTGGGTTTCAAAGAAGAAGATTTCTCCAAGCCGCAGATCGGCATCGCCTCAACCTGGTCTATGATTACACCGTGTAACATGCACATCAACGAACTCGCCGAGGAAGCGTTAAAAGGTGCTGATGCCGCGGGCGGGAAAGGGGTGTTGTTCAATACCATCACGGTTTCTGATGGTATCAGCATGGGTACGCCAGGCATGCGTTACTCTTTGGTCTCGCGCGAAGTCATCGCTGACAGCATTGAAACCGTGGTTGGCGCCCAAGGTTTCGACGGCTTTGTAGCCATCGGTGGCTGTGACAAAAACATGCCCGCATGCGCCATGGCTATGGCTCGGCTAAACCGCCCTAGTGTTTTTGTTTACGGCGGAACCATTCTACCCGGCGAGCAACGTCGCGACTTGATTTCAATATTCGAAGCTGTGGGCGGACACGCTGCAGGCACAGTGTCTGACATCGAACTTAAAGAAATAGAAAGTACCGCCATACCCGGACCCGGATCTTGCGGAGGCATGTACACAGCCAACACCATGGCATCAGCAATGGAAGCCATGGGTTTATCACTGCCCAATAGTTCTGCACAAAACGCGGTAAGTAACAAAAAGAGACAAGACAGCTACAACGCCGGCGTGGCAGTTCGAAATCTCATCAAATTGGGTATAAAGCCCAGTGACATCTTATCCAACGAAGCATTCGAAAATGCCATTACCATGACCATCGCACTAGAAGGATCAACCAACGCGGTACTGCATCTACTTGCTATCGCCCACGCTGGCGGGATTAAATTAGAACTTGATGATTTCACCCGGATTGGTAAACGCGTGCCGGTGCTCGCCGATATGCGCCCAGCCGGGAACTACGCCATGACCGAGCTGATTGAGATCGGCGGCATTCAACCATTGATGAAAAGACTATTAGACGAAGGGCTGTTGCATGGCGACTGCATGACAGTCACCGGCAAAACCTTGGCGCAAAATCTAGCCGACGTACAAGACTATCCAAAAGATCAAAAAATCATTCGGCCTTTCTCAAACCCCATCAAGAAAGACAGCCACCTGGTCATCTTACGAGGCAACTTAGCACCACAAGGCGCGGTCGCAAAAATAACCGGACACGAAGGACTCACCTTCACCGGCACGGCGCGATGCTTCCATGGAGAGGAAGCCGGCATGGCTGCTATTATGTCGGGTGAAGTGGGCAAAGGGGATGTGATAGTCGTGCGCTACGAAGGCCCTAGAGGCGGACCCGGCATGCGCGAAATGCTCAGCCCAACCAGCGCCATCAATGGTAGAGGTCTGTCTCAAGACGTCGCAATGATTACTGACGGCAGATTTTCCGGAGGATCTCGCGGGTTTGTGGTAGGTCATATAACACCAGAAGCCTTCGATTGCGGACCTATCGCACTGGTCGAAGATGGAGACACGATTTCCGTTGACGCTGAAACAAACGAGCTCACGCTACATGTAAGCAACGAGATACTCGCGCAGCGAAAAGCAAAGTGGCAACGACCAAAGCCTTACGCGACTCGAGGCGTCTTAGCCAAATACGCCAAGCTGGTTTCAAGTGCGAGCGAAGGTGCTGTGACGGATAGGTACTTAGATTAACAACTAACAATTGATGCCTACAGTCATCGATAAACAACCTGTATGAGTCGCAAATTTGTTGTATTGCCTGACTAATTGATTGTAGACAATGAATCTAGAATACAAAAAAATTGTCAGTGGTTTAGCTATCGCTCTGACCTTCGCAATCTTCATCCCCTACATTCGCTCCATACTCAAAGGCGACATCAAACCTCACGTCTTCTCCTGGGTCATTTGGGGCTTAGGAACCTTCGTTGTTTTCGCCGCACAACTTGCCGATCATGGCGGCGTCGGCGCATGGCCTATCGGAGTGTCGGCTTGCATCACTTGTTTCATTGCAATACTCGCGTTCTCACGAAGAGGTGATGTGCACATCACTCAAACTGATTGGTATTTTTTCGTCGCGGCGATTTCAACGCTGCCCCTTTGGTGGCTCACTTCAAACCCACTATGGGCGGTGGTCTTACTGACCGTTTCTGATCTCATCGGGTTTGGACCTACTCTAAGAAAAGCCTACGCGTTTCCTGAGGAGGAAAGTGTCGCCTTCTTCGCTTTTGGTGCTGTACGTAACACTCTCGTTATAATAGCACTTGAAAACTACTCTACAACGACAGTATTGTTCCCCGCAGCAGTAGGAGTAGCATGTATCATAGTCGCCTCTTTCCTAATCTATCGACGCCGAATGCAAAGCAAATTATGAATGTCTGAAGTCGCCAACACGAGTATTTCTTCCACATACTGCAGGGATCAATGATCAACACGTTAACTGCCAATGGGGAGTCCATCGGCGAGTTTGAACTTTCCACCGGGCAAACCTACTATTTCACTCTAGACGGTGACCAAATGGTGACTGGCAATACCCGCCTACCCGGGACCCACAATGCTAAAAATATTGGCCCCAAT
>QIGT01000068.1 GCA_003230835.1 Gammaproteobacteria bacterium | reverse complement strand
GAATGGATTCATAAACCTGGTATTGCCGTTTCTGCAGAGCACGAGGGTCCAAAGTTAAATCTGGATATTGACTATCGTTTCGAACGTCGTCTTTACCAACAAGACCTCCACGACGATACTAATGTAAGCGCAGGTTCTGCAGCTTTGCTGTGGAACGCGCTCCCTCAGCGTCTAGACGTTGTGATCAACCATGTTCGCACAGAAACGGCGATTCGATCGATCGCTGCGGCAACCCCGGAGAACCGTCAAGAATCTAGCGAAACCACGGCAGGTCCCATCCTAAAATTCAATCCGCGCGGCGACGATGAACTGCAATTCCAATACGAGTGGGGCCAACAAACTTCAGAGCGATCAAGTAACGATTCAAAAACACACACGTCAACCATCCGCTATCTATTGGCATTGTCGCCTATCAATACGTTGACTTTTGAAGGCATCAATCGACGCGTACTCTATGACAATCGCTTCGCACCAGATTTAGACTCCAACATTGGCCAAATCACTTGGCAACGTACGAGTCGTAATACGGAATTTTCTTTCACTGGCGGCTACAATCAAACGGAACGAAGTTTAGGTCTCGACGATGTAGACGGTGCCATAGTCGACTTTACCTTTGACTGGCAAGTATTGCCGACGACTACAGTCACATTTACTGGTGGCCAAGACATACGTGACCGCTCCACATTCTTAGACGAAGCACGCTTTCTGACGGATCGGTCACTTAGCGTAAGTTCTGATTTGGCTGATGTGTTCACCAACACTCGAGGCGGATTGGCCATTTCCAGGCAATTGCGTAGTGCTACAACACTATCTTTCGAGTTCACTTACGACCAAGAAGATTACGAAGACCTGTTACGCGACACCGAAACCACCAGTGTGGCATTAAGTCTCACGAGAAGGTTGACTCAGCAAACAGATCTATCTATTCAAATTCGCCAATCGAAACAAGATTTCACCGACGAAAATGACGAAATTGATTCGTTCAGCGGTAACATCGATGTGAACTGGCAAGCGATGCGTCGACTACTGATTAGTTTTGGCATTGGCTATGAAGACCGCGAAGCTGCCAGCAATCTCCCAAATCGATCTTATGACGAGCTCATAGCCACCATACGATTTACATATACGGCGAAGGAATAGGTTCGTTAATAGGCGCCCAAGGCTTTAGTTGAACACCGAATTTTTAACTAGATTGCCTCTCGATTTCATTCGATAAGCCACTCTCTTCGTCGTCAACATCAACTACCGTCATGGCGACATAATACGATCCCACCGCCAGATCGATGGCATAAGTGGATAAGCTAGCGGCCACCTCTACGATATCGTCATATTGGCCAGGGTTGGTGCCATAGTGAATGCGGTAAGTTGTTAATCCATCTACAGGTGTACCATCCACATTTTCTGTTGGTGCTTGCCAGGATAATTGCAATTGGCCGATAGCCGCTACGCTAATCATCGCAACTGCTGAACCACCAGCGCTTGAACAGGTTAACGTAAACGTTTGCGACGACGTTATTGGTCCAACCACTTCTTGCCCAATCAACGACTTGTCACCACCCCAAGCCCCAGAAGCCGAGCATGTTGTCGCATTTTGCACATTCCAATTCAAAGCGACATTTCCTCCTACGCCGACGGTAGGGTTATCACTGTTTAAAGTAATAGTAGGCGCAGGTTGAGGATCTGGATCAGGGTCAGGGTCAGGTGGAGGATTAGGATCAGGATCAGGATCAGGCGAGGGTGTTGAATTCGGTGGTGGATCAGTTGCAATCGGCTCCTCCGAGGATCCTTGACTACTGCCACTACTACACGCGGCCAGAAAAGCGGCCAGCACGATGATCGCGATTCCTTTAGTGCGCGAACTAAACCTCTCTAATCCCATTTGCCATACTCCTTTTTGGAACTACGTTGGCAAGTATCGATCCCCCCTATCAGTCATACCCGACAGATAAAGGGGCTCTCTCTTGAGATTTAGAGTTTATAAAGGCTGCTAGGCTGACCCTGTGACGGGTTCCACGTGTTTGTAAGGGAATTGCATTTTCGAGACCTGGTTCACAATAGTAAACCTCGTGAGAAGTGCTTATTTATGGCACATACCTGTAAACCTCATTGGATTGGCTACTCTCCTCGCCTCCCGCATTTAACGCGGTCACCGCAAAATAGTAAAAGCCAGACGACAGCGTTGCTTGCCATTCAGTCTCTGAGCCCGCTACAGGAGTACTGTTGGTATAATTTCGCGAGGCAGCCCCCCAATGAACATTATATCCAGCAAGGTCTGTGAGTGGTGTGCCATCTACATTTTCAGTTGGCGCCTGCCACTCGATTCTACCATCCGATACAATTACCGTGAGTAGAACCACAGCACTGGTTCCTTGACCAAAGCAAGTGAGCTTGAAGGGGGTAGTTTGCGTGAGAGGGGCCGTTTCAAAGGTACCTTGTAGCGGTTGGGGACCGGTCCAGCCGTCCTCAGCTTCACAGGTTTGCGCGTTGGTCGACGTCCAAGTGAGAGTCACCTGTCCATTAACGCCCACGGCAGGTTGACTCGATGTTAAATTTACCGAGGCACCACCGGTAGCGATCTGTACGTCCACTTCACGAAGGCTCCCGCCACCCGCACCGGAACAACTGAGGATGAAGGTTTGGTTGCTCTGAATGGGGCCAACGACCTCGTTTCCCGAAATAGACTTACTGCCACTCCACGCGCCGGATGCTGTACACGAGGCGGCATTGCTTGTTTGCCAAGTCAATGTGACCGACTCGCCAGCGTCTATCAACGTATCTGAACTGGAAAAAGTAATAATAGGCGGAGGGTTATCACTCCCGCTTTGCCCGACGGTAGCAACACTGCTTCCACCACCACCACCACCACAAGCGCTCAACACCAGGTATAGGCAAACAATTGCGCCTCGTGCAAAGAAGCTACCGAAAATATTCAATAAAGTAAGATGGGACACTTATACCACTCTTGTAGGTTCACGGAACCTGTTGCCTAGGTTGCATCGTGGTGCAACATCAAACCAACAGAGACTCCTATTACTTGCTTCTACTTATGTCAGCTTATGTCAGCTGGGTTCAACCATGCCGATGAAGCCGAACACGCCGTCGATCCCCATCGACCTAACCGACATCTTGTCGGTGAATAGTAGCCCATATGCCCCAATCTGCGTTGTTTGACCTATGTACTATCTAAATTCCAAGACTGCTAACTTACAAGACCACCTAGCCGTGCAATGAGCATACAATAAACTCCGCACCTAGGGTGGATTACAGCGCACTGCTTAGTAGTCCAAGACTAGCAACACTATTAGCGTGTCACTGTATAGCGCCACACCGCTACCGTAAAGGCCGAGTGGTAGAAAGATGCGCTCTTTAAGAGCGTGTCAAACAAGCTTTCGTGCTCATCAGGTTCTGCTACCATGGCAGGTTTTGCGGGTAGCAAAGCACAATGACCGAGGCTGTTACTGCGTGCGTGCTGATCATTGGCAATGAAATATTGTCAGGCAGAACCCAAGACATCAACTTGGCTCACCTGGCCAAAAGCCTTGGCCAATGGGGCATTCAAGTCCGCGAAGCACGTGTTATTGCAGATGTAGAGGCCACCATCATCGACGTTGTCAATGACGCGCGCTGCCGATTTGACTATGTGTTCACCACCGGCGGCATCGGACCCACACACGACGACATCACCGCACTGAGCATTGCCAAAGCGTTTAATTTGCCTTTATTTCAGCACCCAGATATAGAAGTTCGTATCCGCAAACGTCCAGCACCAGACAATGTCATGAAAAATCGTCTGCTCATGGCGCGCGTGCCGCAAGGCGCTGTTCTAATCGACAACCCAACGGGTGGTCCGCAAGGTTTTGCCATAGAAAACGTATATGTCATGGCCGGTATTCCCTCAGTGATGCAGGCAATGCTCTCAACCTTGCAGGCAACACTTCGAGGCGGGCCTATCGTTCACAGCCGCAGCATTAAGGCCTATGTGACAGAGAGTCAAATTGCCGGAGAATTAGGCCACATCCAAAACCAGCAACCGAGCCTAGACATCGGCAGTTACCCGTTTTATCGCGCAGACCGTTACGGCACAATTTTAGTGGTGCGTGGCACAGACCGTGAGCAAATCGAGAGCGCATCAACGGCCATCATTCGAGCGGTTGAGTCCCTGGGCGAAAGCCCAGAAGATTTGGGGTTTGCAAATGCTTAAAAACCTCGGCTTTGAAGGCCACTGGTGTGAGAATTCAGGTGACATTTAGCCCTGAGCGGTCGATGTGGAGGGGTATCATCACACTCTTTCTGGCGACCATATTGCTGGCGAGCATACTACTCAGTAGCAATGCCTATGCGTTAAAACCAAACTACACTGCGACGGCTACATTTACTGGCAACCCTACAGAGAAGTTCACTGTCTCTGAGCAGTTAAACAAGGTCGTTGCGGCCATTAATGCGCAACAAAAATGTACCCAGGCACATCCGCTACAGAACTATTCCCGGGGCTATTGCGAACTGACTGAGGCCAATGGCATTGCCCTAACCAGTGTCGCGCAGATAAAGGCAAAGGTGCCGAAACAACCCCACCCATTGTTTTTGTGGCGCTACCAATCAAACACTGCAAGCGTCTACCTGGCGGGCTCCGTCCACATCCTCAAACCCGGCTTGTACCCTCTGCCGAAACCATTTATTGCGGCATTCGAACAGGCTAAAACTCTAGTGCTCGAAGTTGATCTAGACAAACTAAGCCAACAGGAACTGCAACTTAAGGCGATTCAACACGGCACCTTACCTTCAGGTCAAACCCTTCGGGCTCTAATGTCACCTGCTACGTATTCACGTTTCTCGGCGATATCCAGCACCTACGGGTTGCCTCTCGCGCAAATGCAACAATTCAAGCCTGCCTTCATAAGCCAGCAGCTGGCGGTCATGGCGCTAATGTCTGTAGGCTACCATCCCGATCAAGGCGTCGAAAAACACTTTACGGCAATAAAGGGTGGACGCCAGGTGCTGGAGCTGGAGAGTGTTGATTTTCAACTCGATCTACTCATGAACCAGCCACTACCAACCCAAGTGAAAATGGCCGAAGAGATGATCGATCAAATGGCACAGTTTGAGCCTTTAACAGCGAGCTTAGTCACCGCTTGGCTGAGTGGTGACGACCAAGCTTTTCAAAATGCCTTTGAGGCTCAATCTGGCGACTCAGAACTCTCTAAATTGTTTATGCACCAGCTATTAGCCGAGAGAAATGTCGGTATGGCCAACAAGATTGCAGGTTTTTTGCGCAGCCAGGGCAGCTATTTCGTGTTAATTGGCAGCGCCCATTACGTCGGCAACAAAAACATAATTGAACTACTGGCTAAGCAAGGCATCCACGGACAGCGTATTTATTCCAATGAAGTTATTAGTCGGCCCTGAATAAAGTCAGGGCCCATTGAGAGAGAAATATTTTTGATCAAATTTTCAATATTGGTTTTGCCAGGTAGTGGCGCCCAAGGCGCCATTAGCTGGCAAAATACGAAGGCCGACTTGAGGGCTAAGATTGGCCCGTCGCGGGCGAAGCCCAGCGTGATCCTGAAAAAGTCCAGGGAAGGACTTTTTCAGGGCGGACTAAAAAGACCTCTATGAACCCTAAGCCTTTTAAACCCGCCATCGGACTATCGAACCCACATCTACAAACCATTCTATCTGGCGCTGGCCGAAAGCTATTTTCGAGCAAACCAGTAAAGGAATTTATCGGTTCAGCACAACAACACACTGTGGAAATCGATAACGTACATCTTTGCTTTGAGCTAAACATCCAACCCAATCGTCCGCTGGTGGTGTTGATACCCGGCTGGCTCGGTAGTTCGCAGTCAACTTACGTTGTTTCCTGCGCCCACGCGTTATGGCAAGCAGGCTATTGCGTGGCTAGAATCACCCTGCGCGATCACGGCTCAACCGCGCACCTCAATCAAAGTTTGTTCCATTCAGCGGTAATCGATGAAGTCATCGAGTTGGTAGACATCTTAGCCGAAGATCACGGTGAACTCGGCGTTGGCCTGGCGGGTTTTTCGTTAGGTGGGAACTTCGCATTACGTTTAGCCAAAGCACGACCCAAACTAGCAGTGTTAGCGGTCTGCCCCGCCATAGAACCAGCAGATACTATGTACCGCATCGATCGTAGTGCAATTTATCAAGCATACTTCGTGCGTAAGTGGCGAGATTTATGGCGACAAAAACAGCAAGCCTTTCCTGCACACTACGATTTTAGTGAGGCCATGAAATTAACCACGGTGAGCGCCATAACCGACTACTTTGTCACGCGACATTTACCTTTTCCAAGTACTCATGCGTACTTTTCAGCTTACGATTTAAGTGGTGATTCTTTACAGGGCGTGGATGCACACATCCTAGCTGCCAAGGACGACCCCATTATTCCACCGCAACAGTACCAGGGATTGCCAAGTACCATCAGCGTCGATCTCACCCAACACGGTGGGCACAGTGCATTCTTGAAGAATTGGTGGTTAGAAAGCTGGCTGGATGACTATATAGTTAGTCACTTCCAACATCATCTGAGCGAAATACCTGAGCCGTCAGCCACGGTGCAATAGCGAGCAACACCAAACCTAGAACGACACCAATCCACCCGACCACACTGAAAGTCTGAGTGTATATTTCCAAAGAATGGCTAGCGTCTGCGCTCGCGCCACCCTCAACCCTGGCAATCGAAGCGATGATACCCGCCACGTAGTGGGCGACCGATGTCGCCAGGAACCAAACCCCCATCATCAACATAGAAAGCCCCACTGGTGATAAACACAGCTCACCAGTGGTGTGCACAAAATACGCCAGGGTTAACCAGACTAATGCCACTTGGCCATCAGAGTCGGCAAAGCCTATGCCATACACCAACAACAGAAAGCCTAAGCCAGCTTGAATGACGCCTAAGCCAAATTTGGCCGCATGACTGGGTTCACGACCAATACGCCCAAGCCATTGCCACAACATAGCGAACAAAGGGGCTAACAGAATGATAAATCCTGGGTTCAATGATTGTAATTGGGCCGCGGTCGGGTTCATCCCCAACACAACTCTATCCACATTGCGATCGGCAAATAAGCTCAACGAGCTTCCCGCTTGCTCAAACAACGCCCAAAAAACCACCGAGTAAGCGGTGAGAAACAACAGCAATCCCATCTTCCTGCGCTCCGCACCTTGGCAGGATACAAAGATAAAAATGACAACCCCGGCAACTGCAAGCAATGATGCCACCGTGAGTAAGCTGCCCACCACCGTTTGGTGCTGCATGAGCTGCCACGAAACCCCAACCATAACCAGTGCACCGATGAAAATACGATGTTCCAATGAAAGCCCAAAGCGTACATTAGCAAGCACTTTGGCATCTGGCGCTTCGCCTCGACCCTCCAATGTTGCCTTGCCACTGATAAAAGTAATCAGTCCCGCCACCATGCCAATGCCCGCCAAGCCAAACCCATAGCCCCAGCCATAGGTTTCGCCTAGGTAGCCACAGGTCAAGCTGGCAAGTACTGCGCCAAGGTTGATGCCCATATAAAACAAGGTGAAACCAGCATCTCTGCGCGGGTCATTTTCGCTGTACAGGTCTCCAACAATGCTGGAGATACTGGGCTTCAACAATCCCACCCCAACAATGATTAGCGCTAGAGAGAGGTAGAGTATTTGTAAGCTGGTTTCATCACGAACGATGGCCCCATCCACCAGGGTGGCGGGAGACCCTTCAAACGCCATGCCTAAGTGGCCCAGACACAGCAAAACCCCACCATAAATAATCGCCTTGCGAAAACCTAGGTATCTATCCGCTACGAGTCCACCCAACACTGGCATCAGATACACCATGGAGGCATAACTGGCATAAATTCCCGACGCAAAAGCATCATCGAATAACCAATGTTTGGTAAGGTAGAAAATCAACAAGCCGCGCATGCCGTAAAAGCTAAAGCGTTCCCACATCTCGGCAAAGAACAGAATGGCAAGTCCACGCGGGTGGCCTAGAAAAGTCTGTTCGCTCACGACCTAATCCTTTTCAATGGTATCTGGGCGCTACTTTTTGGCAATAAAATTGCCTGCACGTAGCAATGCTGAGGGCACTGTTTTTTTCAAAGCACCTTCAAGCCAGCGAGCACCATCCAACAGCTTAGCCAGATCTAGTCCATGCTCGATATCCGATCGATTAAGCAAATAGACCAAGTCTTCGGTAGCAATGTTACCGGTGGCATTTGGAGCAAACGGACAGCCACCGATTCCGCCTATGCTGGCATCCAAGGTCGCGACACTAGCCTGCAAGGCCGCATAGGCATTCGCGATACCTGTATTGCGCGTGTCATGAAAATGCGCCCGTAAAGGAACATGCTCGCTGAGCTCTTCTGAGAGAGCTGAAAATAGTTCATAAACTTGTTGGGGAACCGCAACGCCGATGGTATCGGCAAGGGCGATTTCTACTGCTCCATGATCCACCAACGTTTTGACTATGTCGATCACCGTAGTCGGCGATACATTACCTTCAAACGGACACCCAAAGGCGACTGATACTGTGACCTGTACGGGCATGCCGACTTTCCTACCGCGTGCTAAAACCTTGCTGGCCATGCGTAACTGTTCTGAGATATTCATACCTTGGTTGCGTTCTCCAAAGGTATCAGAGGCGCAAACAACAAGGCCCGCTTCTTGTATCCGCGCAGTCGCGATCAAGCGCTCAAAGCCCCGTTCGTTTAGGATTAAACCGGTGTAGGTGACATCTCCTCGTTGCGGCAATCCCGCACAAACAGCCTCGGCATCAGCCATTTGTGGAACCTTCTTAGGATGCACAAAACTGACCACCTCAATTCTTTTGCAGCCCGCCGTGAGGGCATAATCAATCAGCGATAATTTTTGTTCAGTACTGAGCAGTTGGGTTTCGTTTTGCAGTCCATCTCGCGGGCTAACTTCCATGATCGTGATCTGTCGGCCTTCAGACATGGTTAGAAGCCCTCACGCAATGAGACTGTTTTATTGAACACCGCCTGATTGGGTTGACCCTGCTTAGACGCTGTGGGAGGAGAATCATCTTTGCAGTAATAACCCTGGCGCTCGAACTGAAAACGAGTGTCTTCATGGGCCATGATCGCGGGCTCTACAAAACCATGATCGATGAGCAATGATTGCGGGTTCAAGTCTTCCAGCAACGAAGTCGACGATGGAGATGGCGAATTGAAGAGCCGTTGATAGCTGCGAATTTCAACCGGTACGGCGTGGCCTGCGCTAACCCAGTGCACTACGCCGTTGGGTTTTAACCCACTACTGTCTTGACCGCTGCGAGATTCGGGAAAGTAAGTGCATTTCAACTCGATGACATCACCGTTGTTGTCGATCACATATTCATCACACCGAATTATAAAGGCATATCGCAGACGAACCATCTCGCCAGGCGCCAATCTTTTCCACTTCCCAGGTAGATCGAGGACGGCCGGGTCAAGTGCAAAGTCATCTCGTTCGATATAGAGGCTGCCTGAAAAAGGCAAGTCCCGCTTACCCATGCTTTCATTGCGCGCATGCCACGGACCTTGCAACACAACAGCATCGCTGCGCCAATTGGTGAGTGTCACCAACAACGGCTTCACCACGCCCATACCCCGTCTAGCACTGGCTTCTAAATCTCGTCGGATACAAAACTCCAGCAAATTCATCTCTACTTGATTGTCTTGTTTGGTCACACCAATGCGACTACAAAAATCTCGAATCGCAGCGGCAGTAACGCCTCGTCGGCGCAGACCGGCAATGGTAGGCATGCGTGGGTCATCCCATCCGTCAACTAACTTTTCCTCCACCAAGCGATTAAGTAAGCGCTTGCTCAACACTGTATACTCAAGACCCAGGCGTGAAAATTCTATTTGCGGCGGATGGAAATTCACATTGGCATTGTCCAGTACCCAGTCGTAGAGGGGTCGATGGTCTTCAAATTCCAAGGTGCATAACGAGTGAGTGATGCCCTCTAACGCATCACAAATACAGTGGGTAAAGTCGTACATTGGATAGATACACCAATCGTCCCCAGTGCGTTGATGCGTAACATGGCGAATTCTATACAGTACCGGATCGCGCATATTGATATTGGGGGATGACATGTCTATTTTAGCACGCAGTACGTGCTCGCCGTCACCAAACACTCCAGCGCGCATACGAGCAAACAGGTCAAGATTGTCGCTCACGCTTCGATCTCGGTAGGGACTATTGGTGCCCGGCTCGGTTAGCGATCCACGGCTGTCATGCATCTGTTGCGCCGTCATGCTGCAAACGAAGGCTTTGTCAGCACTGATGAGATCATTGGCGAATTTATACAGTTCTTCAAAATAATCTGATGCGTGGGTCAACGATGACCATTCAAAGCCCAGCCAGGCTACGTCTGCTTGAATGGCGGCCACATAGTCTTCACTTTCTTTGATGGGGTTCGTATCGTCGAAGCGCAGAAACGTCTGGCCGCCGAATTCTTTGGCCACACCGAAATTTAAACAAATGCTCTTGGCATGACCTATATGCAAATAGCCATTGGGTTCGGGTGGAAATCGAGTGACCACACCACACGGTAACTTGTCTTCGCGTTGATCTTGTTCAATGCGTTGGCGAATGAAATCCTTCGCGTCTGTATCCATGGCTTAGTCTATCTTACAAATTCAAGCGGGATGCGCATCTTGCACTACACTTGAGGTATGGAAAACCCCAGCGAACCTAAAGATTCTGCAGAGTCTCTACAGGACTGGATAGAGCGAGCTAAACGCGCCCATCAGCTAGTCGACGCAGTAGACCTAAGCAAAATCGCTGCGCATGACAAAACCGAGCGAGAAAAACTCGATACTATCAGTCACGCGCTAGAGCACCTAGATGCCGGTAAACCGGTACAACACGTAGAAGGTGTAGACGACGTAGTGCCTCAAATCGACGCCACTCGTGCCAGGAAAACCGAGCTGTTGAACGTACTTGCCAATGCAGGCTGGGGTGAGAATATCGGTCGTGTACTGCACATTGAGGAAGCGGGCCAATGTCTACAGCCGCTCGAGCTGATACCCCACAACGAGGGGTTACCTGACTATGATATTTGTATCGCACCGCAAACTGCTGCGGGCGCAGGCAACTTTGGTATTTTTGTATCACCTTCAGGCGTATTCGCCGCATCGATAAACGACCCTGCCAGCAAACACCATTGGCGAATTGCTCGCAGCCGTCCTTACGACAACAAAGACGAACTGCAACAATGCGTCGCACAATTTCGAGAAACGGGTTTCGAATAACCTCATATCCCTTTCGAACTAGCCCATATTCGTAGAAGATTGCATCTTCGCCAGCAAATGGCTTTTCAAGAGAACAGGTTGCAAAGACTCTATATCATCTTACTGGGATTATTGACGTTGGCAGCTTTCAACTGGGTAGACAACGCCAACCAACCCTACACGTTAAAAATCGCCAAACAACTGTTGGGAGAACGTTGGTATCGTATCAATCTAGAGAATGATCATGTTGGCTATATGGTCACCCATGCTTACATTGACACTTTCGGTGTCCGTCACTTCACCACAACCACACACTTTCTCTTACAACAACGCCCTGCAAACACACTAACCAAGCACCTTGAATTTTCACCCAACCCACCCTTCGCGCTGCAAAAAGCAACCTACGAAAATCGTTCAGGCGAACAAACTGCAACCACTAGACTGCTGGCCAATGCACTCGGTTTTAACGCAACGATTACCCGGGGACGAGTAGAAAACCAACTTCAGCTCGACTGGCAGTATGTCCTATCAGACTTCTTAGGTTTTGAACATTGGCTGTCTTCACAACAACCCCAAGCTGGTGCAGAACGAATCGTTCGGAGCCCAGATTTCGAACGTTTGCGTATCACTTCGAAAAATTATCGAGTGCTCGAAAAAAACACCCTAGGTTACGTTGTCGAAACAGCTGCACCGCTGGCCGCCACACAAACTCAACTTGACCACAACATGAAGCCAATCCAACTCAATATGGCTGGGCTTTTTACTATCGTTGCAACGGATAAAGCAGATGCCATCGCGCTTTCTCAGATGAACAATAAAACCAACTACCTGTTCGCTTTAGACCAACGATTAATTGACCACCAGAAGCTACGTAGGTTGACGCTTGGAGTATCTCAAACACCAGGCAACCCATTACCGAAAAGAATAGAACTGTTGGCTGGCGCAGTGGTCTCTTCAGGCTCTGGCGCCAATTCTCTAGGCGAGGAACTCGCCTACCCAATTTCCCATCCAAAAATCCAAGCCCTGGTGCAAGAGGCGTTAACCAGGCAAGAAGGTTCAGCATCAATAGTAGATAAGTTGGTCAACAGTTCACATCGAAGCATTGAATACAGCGAAGGTTACTCGGCTGGGTCTGTCATCAAAGCATTGACCACCAGGCAGGGTGAATGCACAGACTACGCAGACCTTTTTACCACCTTGGCACGCGCTGCGGGGCTACCGGCTAAGACCGTCTACGGTCTCGCCTACAAAGACGGGGCTCAGCCAGCCTTCATGTTTCACGCGTGGAATGAAGTATTGGAAGACGGTGTATGGCGGGCAGTGGACCCAACCTGGAATCAACTTAGCGTCGATGCGACACACCTACCTCTCAGCACCGATTTGGCTGCCAGTTTGATGTTGGCCCATAGCCGTCTTTATCATCGAACAAGCCCTCTATAACTAACCTGGCAAAACCAATCCTGAAAATTTGATTAAGAATGCCTATCTCTCAATAAGTTAAACTTTATTCAGAGCCGACTATTTACTCCATCAGGCCCATTCTCCACAGAGCTCCACAGAGGTTTCCTCATGATTCAATTTGATCACTTTGTTTTGGCAGCTCCAGACTTAGAAACGGCAAAGGAAGAGTTCGCAGATCTGACAGGCTGCGTTGCAAAAGATGGTGGTGCTCATCCTGGACGCGGCACTCACAATGCATTGTGTTCCTTTGGCGAGGAGGAACGGACCTATTTGGAAATCATCGCGCCAGACCCTGAACAACCTCAAGATTCGAGTATGGCCAAAGCTTTTCAAAGCATGAGCGGTTTGACACCCCTGCATTGGGCTGTAGCCACCCGTGACTTACCCTCGATGGCACAACACGCATCCAAACTTGATTTACAGCCTGGGCCTATTCGCGATACCTCACGCCTGCAACCAGATGGACAACAACTCAACTGGCAATTAATGGGCATAAAGGGGCATACCCTAGGCGGCATCTTGCCTTTTTTCATTGACTGGATGGACTGTCCCCATCCCGCAACAACCACCCCCTTCGTAGGCTCGGCCGAACTCGTTATCTCAACACCAACTGATACTTTGCATGAACTGTTACAGGGTATCGCGCAAGTGGCCCTAGTCCGCGGTGAACTAAGCGTTAGTTTAGCCATCAACTCGCCCAAAGGATCGGTCGAATTCAGCGCCAGTGAACTTTTAGGTTTTCAATTGTGATGCTTAGCCAAAGTTAGGAGTACTTTCTACCGCGCAGACCCCTAACCCTCCTGCCAGACCTTAATCAGCTCATCATAGGGAACGGTCTCACCTTTTGGTTTTTCATTGGCCAGCTTCGCCTTGGGCGCTCCAGGCTGGTCCAGCCAATAGCTTTCCTCACGAGGTTCGTTCATTAGGGGACCACACTCACCCAGGACGCCATGTCGAGCGAGCCTTGCCATCACCTTGTCTTGCTGCTCTGCCAAAGTGTTCATTGCTTGCTGAGGCGTAACTTCACCGCTGACGGCATTGGCAACATTCGCCCACCACAACTGCGAAAGTTTCGGATAGTCTGGCACGTTAGTTCCTGTGGGGGTCCATGCGGTACGTGCAGGGCTTCGATAAAACTCAACCAGACCTCCCAAACTTGGGGCTAAATCAGTCATTGCTTGGGAGCGTAAATCAGAGTCCCGAATCGGTGTCAGGCCAACCATGGTCTTCTTCAACGATAGGGTTTTGGAGGTCACAAATTGGGCATACAGCCAGGCTGCCTGACGCCGCTTTAGCGGCGTACTTTTTAACAAAGTCCAAGAGCCGGTATCTTGATAGCCCAACTTCATGCCCTCACTCCAATAGGGACCATGAGGTGACGGAGCCATACGCCACTTAGGTGTGCCATCATCATTTACCACAGCGAGGCCTGGCTTGATCATATTCGCGGTAAAAGTGGTGTACCAAAATATTTGCTGAGCGATGTGGCCTTGCGCCGGCACAGGGCCGGCCTCAGAAAAGGTCATGCCAGCCGCTTCAGGCGGCGCATACCGCTTTAACCAGTCAATGTACTTACGCAACGCATATACCGCAGCAGGGCTGTTTGCAGCCCCGCCTCGACTCACAGAAGACCCCACTGGACGGCAATCTTCCACTCGAATACCCCATTCGTCTACGGGTAAACCATTGGGTATGCCAGCATCACCTGCACCAGCCATCGACAACCACGCATCGGTAAAACGCCAACCTAGTGAGGGATCTTTCTTGCCGTAATCCATATGACCATAGACTTTAACGCCATCTATTTCTTGCACATGCTCACTGAAAAATTCTGCTATGTCTTGGTAGGCAGACCAGTTAACCGGCACGCCTAATGCGTAATCGTAAATCGACTCAAACTGCGCTTGAAGTTCGGCATTGGTAAACCAGTCGTAACGAAACCAATATAAGTTGGCAAACTGTTGGTCTGGAAGTTGGTAAATTTTTCCATCAGGGCCAGTGGTGAAACTAATGCCGATGAAATCATCCAGATCCAAAGTCGGCGAGGTCACACTCTTACCCTCTGCGTCCATGAAATCGCTCAGCGCAACGACATGCCCATAGCGTGCATGAGTTCCGATCAGATCGGAGTCATTCACATAAGCGTCATAAACGTTTTCTCCAGATTGCATTTGTATTTGCAATTTTTCTATGACATCACCCTCTTGCATCAAATCGTGAGTGACTTGAATTCCGGTGATGTCAAAAAATGCCTGGGTCAGTGTCTTGCTCTCATACTCGTGAGTCGTGAGAGTTTCAGAAACGACATTTATGGACATTCCACGATAAGGCTCGGCGGCCTGAGTAAACCACGCCATTTCCGATTGTTGCTCATCCCTGGACAACGTAGAGGGCTGGAATTCTCTTTCAATCCAACCACTGGCGTTGGCAACATAATCAACTGCATTTGCTTGTGACGCTTCTTCGGTGGATTGTGAACACGCGCTCAGCAGCATGCCTACCCCCAGCACCGCCACCAATTTGCCGCTCGCGCGCAAGACTTTTGTAACGACGGTTCTATTTTCCATTTCTCTCATATACACACTCTACCCTTGAACTCGCTCAATATATCGCCTTTTACCCCCATCGCATAACCACAAACGCCCAAGCGACAGAGACAGCAGATGCAATAGGGACACTCTGGCCTATCAAGCCTAACCAGATAAGATGAATAAAGGCAGCACTCAACAGACATATGAAGAAGCGGTCACCGCGGGTGGTTGGCATCGGCAAGAAACCGCGTACAAACGATGTCGGTCTGACCAGCTCAGCTATCGTCATTAGCATCAATGCACCTCCGAGAGCCGAAAAAAACAACGCTGTTTGCCAGGTCCACGCCATCCAGCTCATGACACTCGCCCCATGGCAAAACCTTTGACCAGGTGCTTACGCACAAACCAAACCACCACCACACCTGGAATAACTGTAAGCACCCCAGCGGCTGCCAATACACCCCAATCAAGACCAGAAGCGCTTACAGTGCGCGTCATGACAACCACAATGGGTTTAGCTTCACTACCAGACAGCGTTCTAGCCAGCAGTAATTCGACCCAGCTGAACATAAAACAAAAGAATAAAGTGACCCCTAACGCTCCGCGATTGATGGGCAAGAAAATGCGCATAAAAAAGTACGGGAACTTGTGTCCATCAATTTGCGCCATTTCATCTAGCTCGGTGGGAACGCTGGAAAAAAAGCCTTCGAGAATCCATACCGAAAGCGGCACGGTGAACAAACAATGCGCCAACGCAATGGCTAACGGTGTGTCAAAAAGACCTATAGAGGAATAGAGTTGGAAAAACGGCAGAAGGAAGACTGCCGGTGGTGCCATCCGATTAGTCAGGAGCCAGAAAAAAAGTTGTCGATCACCTAAAAATCGGTATCGAGAAAACACATAAGCTGCAGGAACTGCGACAAGCAAAGACACCAACGTATTGATAGTGACGTAACTCATAGAGTTACCAAAGGCTTGATACCACACCGGATCATTAAATATTTTTTCAAAGTTCGCCAAAGTTGGCGCCGCAGGAAACACCTGAAACGTACCCACAATATCTGAGTTGTTGCGCAAGGCCATAGTTAGTAGCCAATACAAAGGCAGGAGCAAATAAACGCAGTAAAGTATCAACGACTAAATGCTTGCGGCTTACTCATTGTCACGCCGCATAACGCTGGTGTAAAACAACCAACAAAACAACAAAATGAAGAGGAAATATATGACCGAAAACGCCGCGGCGGGACCTAAATCGAATTGTCCTACTGCCATGGTCGCTAAATGCTGGCTGAGAAAAGTTGTGCTGTCACCTGGTCCTCCACCTGTCAGCACAAAGGGTTCAGTATAAATCATGAAACTATCCATTAACCGAAGCAGGACAGCGATGATAAGCACGCCACGAAGTCTAGGCAGCTCAACATACCGAAATATCTGCCATCGATTGGCCCCATCCAGTGCCGCCGCTTGATAGTAGGGTTGCGGTATAGAAGTGAGCCCAGCAAAGGCTAACAGCGCAACCAACGATGTCCAGTGCCAAACATCCATGGCTATCAAGGTGAGCCACGCATGTAACGGTTCAGATGAATAATGATAGGAGATACCCATGGCATTAATGGCAACTCCAAGTAAACCGATATCAGAACGAGCGTACATTTGCCATATTGTGCCCACCACATTCCATGGAATAAGAAGCGGCACTGCTAACAATATGAGCAACGCAGGAGTGAATCTTGAAGTTTTTGGCAAACCTTTAGCCACCGCGATACCCAAGGGTATTTCTATCGCCAGCACGGTGAAACTAAAACCGAGCTGACGCTTAAAGGCATCTATGAAACGAGTGTCGTTGAGCGTTTCGACGTACCACTCAAAACCAACGTAGAAGCGGCTGTTGAAATCCAAAATATCTTGAACCGAATAGTTCACCACCGTCATCAGTGGAATTACTGCGCTAAAGGCCACCACCAACACAACGGGTAACACACCTAACCACGCTTTATTCGAGTAGGGTTTATGCATGCTCAGATATAGCCCGCATCAACTTGACGTTGTTCTTTGAACAGCACAAATTGCGTAACATAAAGGCCCACCTTCGCACCCTGCGCAACATCTGCACAGCCACGAAAAAATACCTGTCCATGAGGTGTTTCTAAAGTAAGTAGCACATAGGGTCGCCCCTTCTGAGTTCCTTGGTCTCGTTTAGCGCTTACAACGGCGGTGAAATGAACACCGGTGTCTTTCAATTTCAACCATTCAGCTCGAAAGCCAATGGTGTCTCCTTTGGACATATTGAGCGTTTCACTGGGCAAAAAATTCATCCCCGGGCTGCCAACAAAATGTCCAACAAATTCATGCTGTGGCGATTGGTATATTTCCGTGGGTGTACCTGTTTGCAATATTCCATGTTCGGTTAGCACCGACACCTTATTCGCAAAGGTGAGGGCCTCGGTTTGATCGTGGGTGACATAAATCATGGTGACACCCAAATCGGCTTGGGTCTTTTTCAGCACTTGTCGTAAACGCCACTTCACCTGGGGTTCCACTGCGGTCAGCGGCTCATCCAGCAATACTAACGAAACATCAGGTCGAACCAGCGCCTTGGCCACGGCGGTTAACTGTTTTTCGAACAAAGATAGCTGCGGCGGTTTCTTATCAAGCAAGCCCTCTAGCGCAAACTCAGCAGCAATGTAGTCGATTCGCGCCTGTCTATTCGCCTTGGACATGGACGCGTTACGCAACGGAAAAAGAAGATTGTCCGCTACGGACAACGTCTCGTATAACACTGGAAACTGAAATACCTGGGATACATTGCGCGCATAGCCTGTACGCGTAGAAACATCTTTACCGTCGAATAGGACTCGTCCAGAAGTGGGCGATAACAAACCAGACAACAAGTTCAGCAGGGTTGTTTTACCTGCTCCAGAAGCACCAAGTAAGGCATGTGCCTCGCCTTGCGCTACAGACAAATCAATATCCGCCAAGGTGTCAAGGCTCGCACCAGGATATCGATAGCACAGCTTATCTAACGTGATTACCGACATGAACTAGTGGTCCAACAAGCTAAGATTGATGGACCACTAAAAGTGTACCACGTCGTTCTTTCGTACAAACAGATTCACTTTTTCTCCAACCACAACTTCCAACATACCACGATGCCTAAGCACCCAAGCCACATCATCAACCATACCATGTACAAATGACTCATCCCCATTGGTCTCAAAGGCAGTCACTGTCATCGAAAGTTCTAGCTCGGAGTCCTGGGTTGATTGTAGATATACGTGCTCTGGACGAACGGCACTGCCCGCACCTTGGCTACGCCACTGATTCACCATGGGATCTGCCATAAGGCCCATCGCAGCAAGATTTTGTGGGTTTTGGTAAACTTGCATCGGTGTACCTGCCTGTAGCTTTCTACCCTTCTCAAGCATGATCACTTGATCACCCAACGCAAATGCATCAGCGCAATCACTGCTGGTGTAGATCACCACAGTGTTTGATCCTTCCAACAAAACTCGTAACTCACCGGCCAACGCTTCTCTAAGTTTAAAATCAAGATTCACCAAGGGCTCATCCAACAACAACACTCGAGCTTCCTTAGCCAGCGCCCGTGCAATGGCCACTCGCTGCTGCTGCCCCCCCGATAGTTCGCCCGGATAGCGCTCTAACAACGCCTCAATGCGTAATTTTTCCGCCAACGCAAAAACCTTGTCTGCACAAAACTGCCGCGCAGCTGCCCGCGAACCGGTTCTCTTAACAGCGATTATTGGCGAGGCAATATTCTCAAATACTGTCAGATTGGGATAATTCACAAATGCTTGATAAACCATGGCTACTGGTCTTTGGCGCGGACCCTGTGCGCTGAGCAATTCTCCATCTAACAACACATCACCAACACCTTGTGTAGTTAAGCCCGCGATGAGTCGACACAAGTTAGTCTTGCCAGAAAGATTTCGTCCCAGTACAACTGATATTTCACCTGCCTGGAAAATTTGATCGAAGCCTTGCCAGGAATCATCGTCTAGGTTGACTTGATTCAGCTTCACATTTTTAACTTCTA
>QIGT01000110.1 GCA_003230835.1 Gammaproteobacteria bacterium | reverse complement strand
GGAATAAAATCTCGCTGGCCAACACCACGAAGGAAGATGGCCGCACTATTGCCACCGCCACCGTTGGTATTGATGTTATCGAAGGACATATTGGGAGTGATTCGCGCGATTTCGTCGACTTTTTGAATGCCGCGCGCCTCCAGGCTTGCGCCAGTGAAAGCCGATATTGCGATGGGTGTATCCTGCAACCCCTCCTCGCGCTTGCGGGCGGTTACGACTAACTCTTCCATTAACACCGCACTGGTGCCGCTTTCGCTATCTTGTGCAAAGACCGGTTGGAACAGGACGATCGACGCCGCTACCGCAAGTATGCCTAAGCCGATAGGTCGCCTATGGGGCGTCATAAGATCCAAGCTCATAACATCTTTTTGAACATAAAGGCCAAATTGCGCCACAGTCATTCTCCCCTGATGATGCCCATACCTCGATTGCAGGACCAACACTTTAAGCCTAAAATTATTTTACGCAAGATGCAAATTGGTACAAGCCTTTCATGCACCACTTCTTTTGCGCACCTGTTGCTCCTCCCAATTCTGCGGATGAGCACAGATTGAATCGATGCGATGCTCAGTTCGATGCTGATAAATCTGCGGAGCCAATCTCGCTGGCCACTGAACACAGCGGCAGATTCCAGGGTAAACACGGGCGGATCAGCAGGACTATTGTCAACGTTAAGCTGACGTGGGAGAGTTAGGTCGGACATTGAACGGGCCTACTAACATGACTAAATCATCACCACCAAAAGTTGCAGCCGTGCAGGCGGCCCCGGTGACTATGGACCTCGGTGGGTGTCTCGAAAAGGCTGGCAAGCTCGCCGCCCAAGCCAAGAGCCAGGGTTGCGACGTTATCGCGTTCGGCGAAGCCTGGTTCCCCGGGTATCCTTTTCAGATCTGGTTAGGCGCCCCAGCCTGGTTTTTGCAGTACACCGTGCCCTACATGGACAACTCGATAGAGGTTGGTTCCCCGGCGTTCGAAGCGCTTTGCGGGATCGCCCGGCAGAACGAAATAATGATTTCGGCTGGTTTTTCTGAACGCGATGGCGGCAGCCTCTATTTGAGCCAGGTCTTGATCGACAACAACGGTGAGGTCTTGTCGGTGCGAAGAAAACTAAAGCCAACCCATGTAGAGCGTGCCATTTTCGGAGAAGGTTATGGGCAGGACCTAAATGTCACGCAAACGCGGATCGGCAACGTCGGTCAGTTGTGTTGCTGGGAGCACCTGCAGCCTTTGAGCCGTTTCTCGTTGTATAGCCAAAACGAACAGCTACATTTTGCTGCATGGCCATCATTTGCGGTGTACCGCGAAAACGCCTTTGCCCTGGGGGCCGAAGTCAATATGGCGGCGACTCGAACCTACGCCGTAGAAGGACAATGTTTTGCAATTGCTGCTACTAGCGTAGTGAATCAGGAAACGTTGGATTATTTCAAAGTTGGAACCGAAATGCCGCCTCTTATATGTCTTGGCGGTGGTTCATCAATGATATTCGGCCCCGATGGTCGCGAACTTGCGGAGTATCTGCCCGAGACCGAAGAAGGCCTGGTCATTGCAGAGTTAGATATGGACGCGATCAAGATGGCAAAAGCTATCGCGGACCCGACCGGGCACTATAGTAAGCCTGAATCGACACGCCTGCTTCTGAATAAGAACCCAATGCACGCCGTGGTTACGAAAGAAGAATTCAACGAAGAAACTGATGCAATGCAGACATCATCGAATGCGGCAGAGGATGCGGCAGAGATTGTGCAATGAATAGCATCGGTCCTCGCCGAGTTGCACCACCCCTCAGCCAGCCAAAAGACTTTGTCGCGCCCTACGATGCTTTTGAGCCTAGATTCAGAGAGCTCAGCGACCTGGTGATGGTCATATTTGGTATCGAAATTCGATCGGGAGAGGCGTCGGCAGTTCGAAGCAGGTTACTCGGCGAGTTGGGTCGTGCCGACGGACCCAAAATCCTAGAGCACGGCATCGTAAAAAATGGTTTTGGGTCCAATAGTCTAACCTGGTTTGCATACTGGAAAACGCAAAGCGCGTATGAGGCCTGGCAGGCAAACTCCGCCATTGATGAGTTGTTTGAGGACAAAAACTACCTTACTGGTGACATTGGAATATGGCGCGAGTATTGCCATATCTCGCTCGATCACAACGAAACATCCTATTCCCGCAATGACGATGTTACGGGCATCGCAAATTTGTGTGATGCCATGGAAATTACGCCAACCCACGCCTATTGGGGGAGCCTGCGAGATCGAATGGTCGCCACTGCAGACAACAAACTGCGAGGTGAGAGCGAACGCAAAGAACTCGCGGCAGAAGATACATTGGGCAAACGCATCAAGATCCAGGCGAAAAAAAATGTTTGCCTGATTAAAACGACGCAAGATTTAACCCAAATTAGTGAGGAGCAGCTTAAGATTTACACCAACAAGGTAGAGCCTGCGCTTCACTCAGGGTTGAACTTCATTCGAGAAAACGCTGCGGAAACCGGATGCATCGGGATGCGTTTTATCCAAGAGCTTAACGCAAGCGGCGAGATTGCCAAGCGCACCATAGGCGTGGGCTACTTTACCTCACTGGGGCATCTAGAAAAGTGGACACACCATCACCCGACGCACATTGAGATCATGACGCAGTTCGGGCGCATGGTTGAGCAGTTTCAGGGGCAGCCTGGGTTGAATTTATGGCATGAAGTCACCGTGTTCCCCACTGGTTGGCTTACCGGAGACTACGTCAACTGCTCACCAGACGGCACGCTGCTGCAAAGTAGTTGACGCTAACGGGCAGCGTTTGGGCTGCATATTAACCTGCCAAGATTGGGTAGGAGAGGAATAGGGAAATGTCAGATCGAGATATTAGCCGCAGAGGCATCTTAAAATGGGGCGCTGGCAGCGCTAGTGGCGTTGCCGCTTTAGCCACAGGCTCAGTCTTAGCGGGCAAGGTAAATCAAAACAGCGTTCCTAGCTCAGTTACCGGTAAGGATGACTTATGGCGCCTTGGCGCGGCAGACTTAGCCGGGCTGATTAAGCAAAAACAAGTGTCGAGCACAGAGGTGCTGAAGGCTTTTATCGGCCGTGTTGAGTCAGTCAATGACCAGGTAAATGCCGTTACTCAGCTGTTAGAAAAAGAAGCGATGGTTGCTGCCAGGCAGGCCGATAAAATGTTGGTGAGAGGAGAAACCCTTGGCCCTCTACATGGTATTCCTATCTCGGTTAAGGAAAATATTGACGTCGCCGGCTCGGCGACATCTGTGGGTGTTGCTGCTTTTAAAAACAATATAGCGCCGGAAGATTCGGCGGAGGTGTCCTCCCTAAGGCAGGCAGGTGCAATACCCTTTGCACGGACAAATTGCCCAGACTTTGTGGTGCGATGGCATACCCATAGTTCAGCCTACGGGCAAACTTATAGTCCCTGGAATCGAAACCATACCACTGGTGGTTCCAGCGGCGGGGAGGCTGTTGCCTTGGCGACGGGGATGACGCCGCTTGGCGTGGGAACAGATCTTGGGGGGTCGCTGCGCTACCCGGCTCAATGTTGTGGTATTAGTTCTTTAAAGCCAACCTTTGGACGTATTGCGCAATCCAATCATTTTGCGGGGGCGGGTTCCATCTCTAACCAGATGTTTGGTGTGAGTGGCCCAATGGCGCGCCATGTTAAAGATTTACGGCTCGCTTTTCAGGTGATGACACGAAAGGATCGGCGCGATCCTTGGTGGACGCCAGCCCCATCGACCTTTGGCACAACGGGGGCGCCGGTGCGAGTGGGTCTTTGTCTAAAACTTGGCAATGTTGCGGTTGATTCCGATGTTGTAGCGGGAGTAAAACGGGCTGCAAACGCCCTGGCATCTGCCGGCTATCTGGTGGAAGAAGTCGAGGCACCAGCGCTGCAGGAAGCGGCTGATTTGTGGGCCAGCGTGATGACACAGGAAATCAGGGATTATTTGCTGGAAACCATGGAGGAAAAGGCGTTCGCTGATGGCGTCGCGATGGCGCGTAATATGACCAAGGTGATTCCCGAGTTAGATTATCGAGGCTACGTGGCAGCATTTATTAAGCGCCACGAGATTGCCCGGCAATGGTCTGAATTTGCTCAGCGTTATCCATTGATCCTTGGGCCGGTATCTACAAGACCGCCATTTATTGTGGGCGAAGACGCCAAATCTGAAGCGTCCATTAGTGCCGTCGTGCAGTCGATGCGTATGGTGGTGTCTATGAATCTTCTGGGTTTACCGGTGGTGACCTTGCCTACCGGTTTGGCTGGAGGGCTGCCACAGAGCGTTCAGGTCATAGGTGACCGATTTCATGAAAGTCTCTGTCTGCAGGCCGCCGAACAGATTGAAAACGCGCTTGGCCAGATAACGCCCATAAATCCTGTAGCTTAAGGCCTATGGTTGAGCCGCAAGTGGCGGCCAACCGTATTGTCCTCATAGTTACACAGTATCAGCCGGGGTCGGGCCGCCACAGGTCCCGATAATCGTAGTCGGTGTCGAGCGCAAGGTTCAAGCGGTTGTAAGAGCCAAAGTCGCTCACTACATGAATTAATTGAACAACGCCCTTGTCGCCCAGTCCCGCAGCGTGCAATGCCTGAATATCGCTGTCTTCGATAGATCTCGGATCGACATTCACCTTCAGAGCAAAATCAAGTATGGCCAACAACCGTACGTCGGTCACACTCGCCCTGCCCTCACTCAGCAATTGACTGACATAACTTTCCTCGGTGCCAAGGCCATGATGCATTAGAGTACAAAATGCGGCGGTACAATATGAGCAGCCGTTGGCTTGCGAAACAAGGATGCCTACGTGCTGAATCTCACTCATCGAGAGCTCACCCATTTCCCACAAGACCTTGGTGGAACCCAACTTAGCCTTGAAGTATTCGGGGAAGTTCATTTCGACAAAGAAGTGATTAGGCACCGCCCCTTCCATCTGCGTTACCCAATCGAAAATCCCTTGCACCTCAGGATCATCCACAACATCGGGTTTTACAATTTTTACGCGGGCCATGCTTACATACCTCTGATCGAGTTTATAATTTGCCGTGACGTTTCAGCAATCGCTGAGTCAACAAGCGGTAGTCCGAGCCGGTCACTGGCAACAGCCACTGGGTGAACCGCTTAAACATACTCAGATTTAAATTAATGTCCCCAAGTAGCTCATCCATCTGATGAACAGAGAACGGAATGATATTAGTACCCTTGGAATGTTTGCCGTCGGTGCGCGCTTCTGACCACCGTAAATGTGCATCGATGTGGGAATTCATATCCGCTGTGGACGGCAATCGCAGCGAGCCAAAAAAGTGCTCGATTAACCAGAGGGCACCCACCTCGGCATTGAGTTGGCTGAAAAATGACGAGTTGTAGCCATTGAAGGCCAATTGCGCTACGTCAACGGGCAACACTGACCGGTACAACCGGAAATTTCCTTGCTGATCGGTGACCCTGGACATGAGAGTCTCATCAAAGAATGGAACCAATTGCTGCCAACCCGTACCACAGACGATAAGGTCCGCGGGTATTGTCTCGCCATTCGACAAACGCGCAAAACCGGCTTCTAGCTCAACGATCTCAGTTGCCTTTTTGAGCACGAGGGTACCGTCGCGCAACTTCTCATAAAACCCATCGGTTACCAGGCTTACGGTGCTGCGTGCAATAGTTTCCAACGGTTTGTCTGGATGCAGGCCAAGTTCGCGCAGACCTAGCTGTTTCTCGATCACCGATTCGACACTGTTGAGCATTCCGTTGCGAAGGGCTAGCCCCTTGCCGTGGAGAAACTTCTCAAAACCTTTGAGGCGAATATAGCGGAACAACCCTTCGCCCATTCGAGTAAGGAACAGAAACTTGAAGTTCAAGATGTTCTTGAGCTTTTTCGGAATTTTCCAAATCAGGTGACGCGCAATGACCGTGGTGCTCGCACTTACCCCTACCGTCGCACTGGCGACGTCACAAGATGATTTTCCATAGCCCACCACCAGCACGTGCTTAGCCCGAGCGTCCTCTAGCTGTGTAAATTCGCTGGTGTGGCAAATTTGTCCGCCCGCAGCAACAAACGCATCTGTCCCCGCATAATCTGGCACAGACGGAATCGAAAAGATGCCGTTGCAGACGATCAGATAATCGAAACGGCCACCTTGAGTTGCAGCACTTTCGGTGACAAGCGTCCACATTTTGTCTTGATCATCAAAAACCGCAGACGTCACTTTGGTATTGAGTCGAATGTCTTCGACAAGTGCAAAATGTTCGGCGTAACTCTGCAGATATTGCTGTACCTGCTGGCCGCTCGGCCATTCTGGAAAGCTCGATGGCATCGGAAAGTCAGATAGCTCGTAAGTTGTTCTTGGGTTTTGTGTGGTCAACCCCGGGTAACGCCTGGACGCCGACCAAACCCCCCCAACGTCGGCTGCCTGTTCGAAGACGCTGACCTCACAACCAAAAGATTTGAATATCTTTGCGGTACACAGACCCGCAATTCCAGCCCCGACAATCCCCACCTTGCTAGACATAACTAGAGACACATCCCTTGTTGGCAGCAGCCTAGTGTCACCGCGCAACCCCAATCACGCAATGCGCTTCACGCAACGACTGTGCAGATACCGCAGTTTGTCCCCATATTGGCGTCAGGCGGACAGCCATTGCAGTGTTCGGATAGGTCTAGTGCCGAATTCGATTAGACTACCCTCCTCAAAGCAGAAAGATACTGAGCGGAGATACGCATGACCAAATTCTCTAACAAGGTGGCCATCATCACCGGTGGTGCGGCCTCGATTGGCGCCGCCATCACCCGCAAGTTGCATGCTGAGGGCGCACAAGTGGTGGTCGCGGCCAGAAGTGTTGACAAGGGAACTGCGATCGCCGACGAACTCGGCGACCGTTGCCTCTATGTGCCAACCGACATCACTAGCGACGACAACTTGCGCAAACTGCTCGC
>QIGT01000111.1 GCA_003230835.1 Gammaproteobacteria bacterium | reverse complement strand
GCCGCCACGAATAACGATTTAGAAGCGAAGATAGCTGATGGTGAATTTAGAGAAGATCTATTCTATCGACTCAATGTTTTTCCAATAGAGCTTTCACCTCTGCGCGAAAGGAGTGAAGATTTACCCTTACTTATCAACACTCTCGTAGCCCGCATCCATGCGGAGCAAGCACTACAAGTACGCTTGTCTGTGGATGCGCTGAACTTACTAGCCCAGTATGCATGGCCAGGCAACGTCCGTGAGTTGGCTAACTTGTTACAACGTCTAGCTATTCAATATCCAAATGGTCTGGTGCGATCGATCGACTTGCCAAAGAAGTATACGGGATCTACTGACACCAAGACGCCGGCTAAAGCTGGGCAGCTCAGCCAAAATCTGACCGCAAACGACATATTGTTGCCGGTGAACGGCATTGATCTTAAGGACTATTTAGCACGTCTAGAGAAAAGCCTAATAGAGCAGGCATTACAGGACACTAATGCTGTGGTCGCTCGAGCTGCAGACCGCTTGCATATTCGTAGAACGACCTTAGTGGAGAAAATGCGTAAGCATGGGCTGGGACGCAATTTGGATGTTGTTCAATGATCCACCTGTTTGCCAGTGAAACTGATCAGGAAGGTACCCGACTACAAGCGGCACTTGCCTTGGGTGGAGTTTCGGTGAACCGAGTTGGGGTGATATCTGATGAATTGCTCAACGGAACTAGCTTGGTACTTGCTGATGTTAAAACTCTGCATGAGATTCCGTGTTCACTGCCACGTTCGCGGCTAATCGCTTTTGGTGGTAATGACAAGGCTGATGACGCGATCCAAATTTTACAAACCGGGGTGCGCACATACATTCCTCAAGGTGCGAGCGCTGATTCGATATTTGAATTAATACGCACAGATGTAGAGGTACGTAATAAGTCTCGAAAGCATTCCCGAGAAATGGCTGCCAAGGGTGGAATTGCGCATAGCTTGGCCATGCGAAAAATACTGCAGATAGCTGACAAGGTTGCCCAAGCTCAAATTTCGGTGCTGATAGCAGGAGAAAGTGGGACTGGTAAGGAAGTCTTAGCCAGGTATTTACATGAACACTCCCCTCGTGCCGGGCATGCCTTTGTCGCGCTGAATTGTGCGGCGATTCCAGAAACCATGATGGAAGCGGTGCTGTTTGGTCATGAAAAGGGTGCGTATACCGGAGCCAGCGAGAAGCGTATCGGAAAATTTGAACTGGCTGATAAGGGTACGTTGTTACTGGATGAAATCACCGAGATGCCCGTCGGTTTGCAAGCGAAGTTGTTGCGAGTTCTACAGGAGCGAGAGGTGGAACGTTTGGGTAGTCATAAAACCCGGAAAGTTGACGTGCGCATTCTTGCGACCAGCAATCGCAATTTAAAACAGGCGATGAAAGATGGTTTGCTGCGTGAAGATCTTTATTTTCGGCTCAGTGTGCTACCCCTAAACCTACCGCCACTAAGAGACAGAAAGGCAGACATTGAACCATTAGCGCATTGGTTTATTCACAAGCATGGGGCTGCAAAAAACTATCGTGTGGGTGATGTGGTCATCCAGACATTGCAGGCTCATCAGTGGCCTGGAAATATTAGAGAACTAGAGAACTGTATTCAGCGGGCTTTGGTGTTGTGTGATAACGCGACGATAACTGTTGCTGATCTGGCCCTCGAAGAGGTTGAAACTAAAAACGCGGGCGGCAATGTCAGTTTACTTCAGCAGATGCGCAGTCAAGAAGAGCAGGTGTTGATGAGTGTCCTGGCAAAAAATAGCGGCGTACGTAAATCTACTGCTGTGCAATTGGGTATATCCGAACGCACACTCCGGCACAAATTAAAACAACTAAGAGACCGTGGTATTTTGCCATAGGGAGAACTCATGCAAATTCAATCTGCAACACAAACAGACATCAACGCCGTGCTCGAGCAAATGCGTGCCTTGAGAACTCAGGCGAGCGCCGGCGTGCCGGTGGGTCAGCCAAATTTAATAGACGCACCTGACGGTCTGGGGATTTCAAGCCTTCGCGAAGCCAAAGGCGGAAGTTTTGGAGACGCGTTGAAAGGCGCGATAGATGCGGTGAATAATCTACAGAAAACGTCAGGCAATAGTGCCAATGATTTTATCTCGGGAAAGAGTTCAGACCTAGTCAAGGCAATGGTTGATGGTCAAAAGGCGAGTGTTGGTTTCCAAGCAATGGTGCAGGTGCGCAATCGAATGGTGAGAGCGTATCAAGACATCATGAAAATGCCTATCTAACAAGAGATAACAAGCATGTGTGAACTAGAGGTACTAAGGAAAAATATCGATGGCTGATTTACCCATGGAAGTGGCGGAGCCGCTGTTTCCGGGCAGTAACTTCATAAAAGGTGCTGCAGGTATGCCTGCGGTTAGGCAAGCGACTATGCTCGTTGCCTTAGCTGCCAGTGTGTCACTTGGCCTATTTGCAACTAACTGGATGCAAACGCCAGACTATCGCCCGTTGGGTGGCGCTATGTCCCCACGCAAAACCAGTGAAGTGATTCAAGCATTAGAAACGGGTCAGCTAGAGTACAAGTTGGACCAACGCTCTGGTTTGGTATTAGTACCCGTCGACCAAATATATTCTGCGCGAATGCTATTAGCCGATGCAGAACTGATTGAGTCTGATCAACTTGGCTACGAGTTATTGGACAAAGACCCTGGGTTTGGTGTTAGTCAATTTATGGAAGTGGCTCGACATCGACGCTCAGTAGAAGGCGAGTTGGCCAAGAGTATTGCGACCATTACTGCTATACAACATGCGCGAGTGCTACTTGCGACGCCTAAATCCACGTCCTTTCTACGTGATAGACGCAAGCCTAGTGCTTCGGTGACAGTGGTGCTGAAACCCGGGCGGCAATTAGATACTATGCAGGTGCGCGGTATCACCAAACTGGTGGCATCTGCCGTGCCAGAGTTGTTGTCGTCAGATGTGGTTGTAGTCGATCAGTCGGGTTCTTTGCTAAGTGCCGGTTCTGATGATCCTCGCATGTTGTCTAGTGAGAGAGATTTGGCCTTTGTTCGATCTATTGAACATTCCCTATATGACAAAATCGCCAATATACTTACCCCATGGGTGGGTAATGATCGTTTTACTGCGGAGGTGAGTGCGAGTATAGATTTCACTCGCGCGGAGCAGACCGAGGAAATTTATAACCCAGACTTGTCAGTGGTTCGAAGTGAAGATCTTCTGGAGGAGCAATCTAGAGGGAAGGAGGCATCTGTCGGGGCAGTACCTGGCACGCTCATCGACAATCCTCCTGAAACAGCTGAGGTGGGTCAAACAATCGCTGCTGAGCTGGGCGAGCAAAGTACAAATTCGAATAGCACCAGTAAGGTTCGCTCAACAAAAAATTATGAAATCGACAGAACCATAAGTCATACGCGCCATCAGGTAGGCAAACTGCAACGATTGTCTGTGTCAGTAGTGGTTGATCATCGCGTCGTGATAGACCCTGAAACTGAAGAATCTACTAGTGCACCTTGGTCGGAAGAGGATATCTCAGAATTAGTACAGGCGGTTCGAAGTGCGGTCGGTTACCAAGAACAGCGCGGTGACGTTGTTAATGTTGTTAACAGGCCTTTCTTTCGAGAAAGCATAGCGGCACCAGAGCCTATTCCTATGTGGGCGGAAGCTTGGTTTTCTGATTTGTTAAAACAAATATTAGGCGGTATTGCGCTTATCGTTGTGATTTTTGGTTTGTTGCGACCGTTATTTAAGAACTTAAGTCAGGCTGGAGAGCTTGTTCGCGAACGACAGAGCTTGGCGATCGCAGATATGACTCAAGTTCGCCAAGCTGCTCTGCAGGAAGCGGTGCCAGGATTGCCAAGTCCGATAGCGCATCAAGCAATGGATAGTAATGTTCACAAGATGGAAACCGTTCGGAATCTAATTGGAGAGGATCCGAATCGCGTTGCCCAAGTGGTTAAGCATTGGGTGAATGAGGATGAGTGAAGTAGAGCTATCGCGTATTGATCAAGCTGCAGTTTTACTCCTAACCATTGGTGAAGGAGAGGCGTCCCAGGTGCTGAAACATTTAGATCAGCGTGAGGTTCAACGTATAAGTGAGGCCATGTCGGGTCTGCAGACAATCAGCACCGAGCAAATAGAAAAAACTGTTGATGAGTTTTTGGAATCGGTTGCAGACGAATCTGGACTTACGGTGGGAGCCAATCGTTACCTGAAGAAAACACTCACCAGCGCCTTAGGCGAGAACAAAGCCAATTCGGTCATAGAAAAAATTAACGGTGGTAGCACTGCTGGATTGGACAAATTACGTTGGATGGATCCCCGCGCGATAGCCGAATTCATAAGCGCAGAGCATCCGCAAATCCAAGCTATTGTGATGTCTTACCTTGAGGCGGATCAAGCGGCTCAGGTGATGGGTTATATTTCTGATCTCGATATGCGCCGTGACATCGTTATACGTGTTGCGAACTTGGAATCTATACCTCCTGCGGCCATTGCTGAGCTCGCTCAGGTGTTAGATACGCAGAACAGCGACGCGGGCGCTATGCGGTTTGCTCAGCTTGGTGGTAAACGAGCAGCGGCAGAAATATTGAATAACATGGCAAAGGGTACAACAGAGCCAGTCATGGATGCCATCAAAGAGTCAGACGAGCAACTTGGTGAGGCCATAACCGAATTGATGTTTGTATTTGAGAATCTTTTGCTGGTGGATGATCGAGGAATTCAGACTTTGTTGAAAGAAATATCTACCGACAGCCTTACTCTGGCGCTTAAAGGGGCAGATGAGGAATTGCAGAAGAAAATATTTGGCAATATGTCTAAGCGTGCTGCCGAATTGCTCCAAGATGATATGGAGGCGAAGGGTCCGGTCAGGTTATCGGACGTCGAGGGCGGGCAGAAGGAAATACTCTTGGTTGCACGTAAATTGGCTGACGAAGGAGAAATAATGCTTGGTGGTGCTGGCGGCGATGAGATGGTTTAGCCTGCATGAATACGACAACGCAAGAACATCATTGGAAAAAATTCACCTCTGAAATGCCTAACTCGCTACCGGATCTATTCAATGTGGATACGGCCTCAGGCGGCTCGAATTCGACGCCGATGTCGGTACACAGCCCAAACTTCCAAAATGGCTTTGATGAAGGCTACGCAGAGGGCCAAAAACAAGCACAAGCGGAGATGGCGGAGCAGCTTACGGATATGACAAGGTTATGTACCCAGGTGCAACAGACACGCTCTAAACTACTATCTGAGTCACTCAAAGACCTGGTAGGAATTCTACAGAGTTTCTTTAAACAGCTGCTACACATCGAATTGGGTACCAATTCTAACGTTATTCAAAACATGGTCGACCAGTTACGTAGCGAATTGGACCTTGATGCTGAAGTTCTGGTGTATTTGAACCCTGCTGTGCATGCGCGCCTGGTATCGGTTGCGGAGTCTATGTCTACTCAACTACGGCCAGATAAAACCTTGCCAGACACTGTCGTGCGGGTTGTTTGCGGTCCCGCATTCTACGAGGTGGATCTGATAGAAAATATCAGCGATCGTTTTTCGCAAGCGCTGGCACAACACATAGATGCACAACCACAAGATACGGGATGATATTGTGTCGATCCTCAAGGACTTTACTGACAACTTAGATCTTCCAGTTGCGGACCTGTTCGCGACTACTCGTTATGCGCGAGTAATAAAATCTGTTGGATTGCTGGTTGAAGCAGAGGGGTTCGCTATCGCCATAGGCGAGCTTTGTTGGCTTCAAAACCCGATGGGTGGCGAAATACCTTGTGAAGTGGTTGGTTTTGAACATGGTCGTGCCTACTTAATGCCGTTGGCTACCGTTACCGGTATCGAGCCAGGGACCTTGATCCGCGCACCTAGTAAGCAGCATCAAGTGAACCTTTTGCCTGAACCTAGCCGCTTGCTTGGACGCGTAGTAGACGGTTTATGTCACCCCTTAGACGGCGGTGATGAATTACATTTTACCCATGCAATAGACAGTACGCGGCGATCTATTAATCCTATGCGACGCGTACCAATTGATACCCCACTGGAGACAGGGGTTGCAGTTATAGATGCGCTAAACAGTGTAGGACGTGGACAACGTATGGGTTTGTTTGCTGGCAGTGGGGTAGGCAAGAGTGTGTTGCTGGGTATGTTGGCACGTTTTGTAAAGGCAGATATCGTCGTAGTGGGTCTGATTGGAGAGCGTGGCAGAGAAGTACGAGAGTTTGTCGTGGATAACCTCGGTGCAGGCCTTTCGCGATCTGTGGTCGTTGCTTGTCCAGCTGATGACTCTGCGGCCCTGAGATTGAGAGGTGCTAGATTAGCTACGCAAATTGCTGAGATGTTTCGTGATGAAGGCAAGCATGTACTGTTACTTATGGATAGCCTCACTCGAGTAGCCCAAGCGCAGAGAGAAATCGGTCTTGCAATGGGTGAGCCGCCGACCAGCAAAGGATATACACCTTCATCGTTTGCGTGTTTGCCTAAACTTGTTGAGCGCGCAGGCACCGGCACAAGTGCTGATGCGGGTTCGATAACAGGATTTTACACGGTCCTTGCGGAAGAGGATGATTTACAAGATCCTATTGTTGATGCGGCGCGTGCTATTTTAGATGGGCACCTGGTACTCAATCGAAACCTTGCCGAAAGAGGTATATACCCAGCAATAGATGCAGGAAGTTCAATCAGTCGTGTTATGAGTCGGCTAGCGGATGAAAGCCAAACCCAAGCAGCCCAAACATTTAGGAAGCTATGGCAAACTCACCGTGAGCAACAAGATCTAATCAATATCGGTGCATACCAAAAAGGCAGTGATGCGGTTATAGATCAAGCCATCAAATTGCATGAGCCGATGTGCGAGTTTGTTCGTCAGAGTGCACATTCTCTGGTAAGTCGTGAAGACGCCATAACCCAGTTGCAGAATCTGT
>QIGT01000282.1 GCA_003230835.1 Gammaproteobacteria bacterium | reverse complement strand
ACCCAAGTGGCGTTACGTCGCAAATACATTGCTGGAGAGGTCAGAATAGACCTGATTGGCCATAGTGGTGATGAAGAAGTAGGGGCTGAGGTAGTGCTGTCCTTCACAGAACTCTCGCAAGGTTCTAAGTATCCTTTTAAGTTCCGATTTCGCTATTTTCAAGACATAAAGGGTCAGATGACTTTGCCGGAATCGTTCTCACCGCAAAGAGTGCTGGTGACAGCCATGCAAAATGGTAAGGATCCTGTGCAAATAACCTTTCCTTGGCAGACTAGCCAAGGTTAGGTGGCGAAACAACGAATAGCTCAAGGACAACAAAGGAGTTTCAAATGGCGCGTAAAGGTGTAGATAAAGGCGTTACGCTGATTGCCTCACATACTGAAATCATCGGCGACATTAAATTTGCAGATCAGTTATTCGTCAGCGGCCGAGTCACCGGCAATGTGTTGGCAGACCACGAAAACGCTACCGTTGTCATCAGTGAAGAAGGCTTTGTTTGTGGTGAAGTGCGAGTACCCAATGTGGTGATAAATGGCCTAATAGAAGGTGACGTATACGCACGAAGCAAAGTCGAGTTGGCAGCAAATGCGCGCGTGCAGGGCAATCTGTATTACAAGCTGATTGAGATGCAACTGGGCGCGACGGTTGATGGTCAGTTAGTGCACGAAGAAGAGCCAGGTGCGACAGGTAACGTGCATCAACTTTCTCCCGAAGCCCAGCCGAATCAAAAGGCAGATCATAAGTTGGACTGAGGTGGGATCAGGTTGAAACCTTGACCAAGCTTGTCGTACAGCGATACTCTGTGTTGACAGCAGCTTCAAAGTGCCCATGCATACCGAAATAAACTTTTCAGACCGCGCAGCAACTAAGGTCAAAGCTCTCATCCAACAGCAAGGTGATGATGAGCTGCGCCTACGTGTTTTTGTCACCGGGGGTGGGTGTAACGGGTTTTCCTATGGCTTCACATTTGACGAAGACGTCGCCGAAGATGATGCGGTGGTCAACAATGGTGAGGTAGCCATGGTGGTAGATGCGATGAGTTACCCGTATTTGGAAGGTTCTGAAATTGACTATGTCGAAGATCTGAATGGTTCTCAGTTTGTGGTGACCAATCCAAACGCCACTGCTACCTGTGGCTGCGGCAACTCTTTTTCGATCTAAGCGTTACTTGTGGTAGATAGCGCCTAGAATTCGCTCTTGCATAGCGCCGGTTACGGCAGGCGCGTTGCCACTTTTACCGGTCAAAGTTCGCTGTGCCAACCATGCGAAGGCCGCAGCTTCTAACGAATCTCCATCCACACCAAATGCCTCACACGCATCCGTTTGAGCGGGGCTAAGAGCTGCTAGGCGTTGCATCAAATAGTCATTGCAGCGACCACCACCGCAAACAATAAGGTGGGAATACTCAACACTTAATTGAGCCAGGGTATCCACCGTGCATCGGGCGGTTAGCTCGCATAAGGTCGCTTGAACGTCGTTGGGTGTTTGTGAATTTAGGTGGTGTTTTAACCAGGCCAAATTGAAATATTCACGACCTGTACTCTTTGGCGGTGGACTGGCGAAGTACGGGTCTTGCAATAGAGTGTGTAGGAGGTGATCGTCAACCTGACCTTGCTGTGCCCACTGCCCGCCTTCGTCATAGGGCTTGTGTATGTGTTCCTCGCACCAACTGTCTAACAAGCAGTTTCCGGGACCCGTATCGAACCCTCGAGTGGGTTTGCCCAGAATTGATATATTGCTGATACCGCCAATATTAAGAATCACAGGCATAGCGCCAACCGCTGCGAATAGGGCTTGGTGGAACGGTGGAACCAGTGGCGCCCCTTGGCCTCCGGCGGCCATATCTCTACGGCGAAAATCAGCCACGGTGGTAATTCCGGTGATTTCAGCGATTTGGTTGGCGTCGCCAATTTGTAAGGTAAATCCTGCGGTTTTTTCTGTCGGTGGCCTATGTCTTACGGTTTGTCCGTGGGAACCAATAGCAACTATGTCCTGGGAGCGTATCGAGTGGGAAGTCATAAAGTCGTTGATGGTATGGCCGATGAACGCCCCAAGCGTAACGTCAGCGTAGCCCAGCGTATCGATGTCGTCGTCACCCGTCAGGGCAAGCTGTAAAAGTTGAGTGCGTAGCTGCGCGGGCAAAGCCACGGTGGTGGCTGCCTTAATTTGCATTTTTGAGTCAGTTTGCAGGTCGAGTAGGGCGACGTCTAAGCCATCCATACTGGTGCCAGATATGCAGCCGATGTAGAAGTTCGAGTTGGCGTGCTTCACGGTGCTACTCACTGAGCGAGGGCGACGGTTACCTGGCTCTTATAGTTGTCTAGTAGCAGTGAAAACTGCTGGGTGTGAGTTTTGAATCTTGCCATTTCAGCCTTGGCGATGGGGGCTGCATTAGGCAGCGAAACAGTGCGCGGGTTTTGGTGCACGCCATTGACTAAGAACTCGTAATGTAGGTGTGGTCCAGTTGCCCATCCAGTGGCGCCGACATAGCCGATCACCTGCCCTTGCTTGACCTTGGTGCCAGACTTGATACCGCGACCAAACTTCGACAGGTGCAAATATTTTGTGACGAACTGTTCGCCATGTCGGACCACTACATAGTTGCCGTTCGGAGTTGTCCTGGATGCTTTTACTACCTTGCCATCTCCGGCGGCCAAAATCGGTGTACCACTTGGCGCGGCGTAGTCAATGCCACGATGTGGTCGCTGAGTTTTCCATAGTGGATGCACCCTGCGCAGATTAAAATTGGAACTGATGCGAGAGAATTCCACCGGGGCACGCAGGAATGCTTTGCGCATGCTGTCACCACTGGGTGCAAAATAGTCGCGATCACCATTGTGGTTGCTGTATTCAACAGCTCTGAACAATTCCCCTTGATTGACAAACTCTGCCGCAATAATTCGACCGTGACCGATAAATTCATCCGCTAGATAGAGTTCTTCATAAATCACATAGAATGCATCGCCAGGTCGAATGTCCAGCACAAAATCGACATCCCACTGAAATATCTGCGCCAATCTCATGGTCAATGAATCAGGTAAACCGGCTCGTTGGGAGGCAACAAATAAGCTGTGATCGATAGTGCCGTGTTTATAAGAAAGCATGCGCTCGGGTTCGGTGGTAATTTGTTCGCCGACAAAGGTGTTGCCTTGCCGGGTATAGGCCAATTCATCTAAGGGGCCGGTGGCGTAAGAGAGCTTCATTAGACGATTGCCATCGTCGACTTCTAATGCCAGTTGGTGTCCTGGGAAGATATTGCGCAAACGTTGCCCGAGAGGCTTGCTGGTACTGACGAGATGAACGTCTTTAGGAGACAAGCCATGTCTTTTGAAGATCAGGGCCAAATTGTCCCCGGGACGTACCTTGGTGTTGATGTGACGCCACTGGGGCTCGATCGCTTTGGGTATAGTTGCTGTAACCGCCGAGGCATTTGTGGGAGTCGTTACAGGAATTGGTACTTCTGGAAGAGTAATCAGCACAGATTCTGTGGTAAATCTATCGTCAGCTGGGTCATCGCTAAATTTTGCGATGACAAAGGAACACAGCCCGAAACTGATTATTCCAATCAGCAGCAGATGTGTGCGAGGAAATTGAATAATGTGCCTTGTCCTTTTGAACCGTGTCAATTTCAAATGCGAAACTTTGTCTGACAAACTTTCGACTAAAATCTTCTTCTAAAACCGTAGCTTACGACTCCTAGTTCTAAAAGACTGTGCAGTATACGAATTTGTTAGAGCTGCGCCAGCCTTTTTCAAGAAGCTTCTCAGACAACTTTAGCCAAGCTGGGTGATTTGGTATGGTGCGCTTCCCTGAATGTACCGCAGAGTGAAAGGTAGGAAATTGGACAAATGGCTGAGGATCTAATAGCAGAACTACAGTGGCGAGGTTTGATAGCCCAATCCTCAGATTTGCAAGGCTTAACTGAGCATTTGCTTGCGGCTTCTCGCTATTTGTATTGTGGCTTCGACCCGACTGCAGATAGCCTGCATATCGGCTCTTTGGTCCCGCTACTAACCTTGCGGCGCTTCCAACTATTCGGCCATCGGCCCATTTTGTTGTTAGGCGGGGCTACCGGCCTGATTGGAGACCCGACATTTCGCGACGACGAGCGCTCACTTAATAGTGAGGAGGTGGTTGCCCGCTGGGTTGAAGCGATTAAACAGCAAACCAATCATTTTTTAGATTTTACAGGAAATAACCCTGCCATTGTGGTGAATAATTTGGATTGGACGGCCAAACTCAACGTCATCCCTTTTTTGCGAGACATCGGCAAGCATTTTTCGGTCAACGCCATGATCCAAAGAGACAACGTTCGCGCGAGATTAGAACGGGCTGATCAGGGTATTTCTTATACCGAATTCAGCTATATGTTGCTGCAAAGTATGGATTATTTAGAGCTGGCTAAGTTGTATGGTTGTTCGTTGCAAATAGGCGGCAACGATCAATGGGGCAACATTGTCTCGGGTATGGATTTAGTGCGCCGCCATCTCAGTCAAGATACCTTTGCCCTGACCCTACCGTTGGTGACCAAGGCGGACGGCACCAAATTTGGTAAAACAGCAGGTGGCACGATCTGGTTAGATCCTGAAAAAACCTCTCCCTATACCTTCTATCAGTTTTGGTTGAATTGTGCGGATGCGGACGTCTGCAATTTTCTGTGCTACTTCACCTTTCTTTCGCAAGCCGAGATTGAGTCCCTTCGCCAGGCATTGGCCATCCGTCCCGAACGTCGCGAAGCACAAAAGCGTCTGGCCCAAAGTGTCACGGAGATGGTGCATGGGGCTAAGGCGGTGGAGTCTGCGCAAAGAATATCTTCCGCGTTGTTTGGGGGCGAAATTAGTAGCCTGCAAGCGGAAGATTTGCAGCAGTTGCAGCTGGATGGGCTCGATTCTACTGTCTGCTCAAATGGGGATGGCTTACTCTCAGTGATGGTCAATGCGCAACTGGTGCGTTCAACTGGTGAGGCGAGGAAATTGGTGCAGGGCAAAGGTGTGCGCCTGAATGATGAGGTCGTGGCTACCCCCGCCCTTGATATCAACTTTGAGCAGGCGTTGTTTGGGCGATACTTTGTCTTACGGAAAGGCAAGAAGGTCCATCATCTGCTGGTTAAATCAGCGTTGTAATGCCGTTGCGCTGGGCATTTTTCGTGGGTGTATTGCGTCCCAAAAAATAATTCCAAAATAATTTCAGAATCGGTTGCTAAGCAAAGCTGCCTACGTATAATACGCCTCCCTTACCGGGGGGCAACGCCCCTGCGGCAGCTCTTTAACAAATAAAAGTGAGTACTAGACCAACAGTCTATGGTTAGCGTGCACCCCTTATGCAGCGGGTGCCGGAGTTTTGCTCCGCGATCGTAGGCACTCTTAGGCTAAACACCTTAAAGAGAAAGAGAGATATTGGTCTGGTACAGACAAGCCATTCGTGTGGGAACACGTAATTCGTTTAGAGCAAATGATTTCTTGGCATCATGAAAGAATCTTGAGTCCGTGGTTTCGACCTAAGACTCATAGAAACTGACAAAAAGCCAAAACCTTATACTTTTGTTCTTCTTCTACTGATACATCTACGAGCTTCGGCGAGTGGATGGATTGACCGAAAAGAACATGGGTAACAAAATACTTTTGTCTAATGTGAAAGCGCAACACTTCGTGTGTCGTGATATAGCAGACAGATATAAAGATTAAACTGAAGAGTTTGATCATGGCTCAGATTGAACGTTGGCGGCACGCCTAATACATGCAAGTCGAACGAGAAAGTACTTTCGGGTACGAGTACAGTGGCGGACGGGTGAGTAACGCGTAGGAATCTACCTTCAGGAGGGGGACAACTCGAGGAAACTCGAGCTAATACCGCATAATATCCTGGCGTCTTCGGACAAAGGGATCAAAGTGGGGGATCTTCGGACCTCACGCCAGAAGAGGAGCCTGCGTTAGATTAGCTTGTTGGTGAGGTAAAGGCTCACCAAGGCTACGATCTATAGCTGGTCTGAGAGGACGATCAGCCACACTGGAACTGAGACACGGTCCAGACTCCTACGGGAGGCAGCAGTAGGGAATCTTGGTCAATGGGCGCAAGCCTGAACCAGCGATGCCGCGTGTGCGAAGAAGGCCCTAGGGTTGTAAAGCACTTTCAGTCGTGAAGAAAAGCTTAAGGTTAATAGCCTTGGGTCTTGACGTTAACGACAGAAGAAGATCCGGCTAACTCCGTGCCAGCAGCCGCGGTAATACGGGGGGATCGAACGTTAATCGGAATTACTGGGCGTAAAGCGCGCGTAGGCGGCTTGTTAAGTGAGATGTGAAAGCCCCGGGCTTAACCTGGGAATTGCATTTCAAACTGGCAAGCTAGAGTATGGTAGAGGGTGGTAGAATTTCCTGTGTAGCGGTGAAATGCGTAGATATAGGAAGGAATACCGATGGCGAAGGCAGCCACCTGGACCAATACTGACGCTGAGGTGCGAAAGCGTGGGGAGCAAACAGGATTAGATACCCTGGTAGTCCACGCCGTAAACGATGACAACTAGCCGTCGGGACCCTTGAGGTCTTGGTGGCGCAGCTAACGCGATAAGTTGTCCGCCTGGGGAGTACGGCCGCAAGGTTAAAACTCAAATGAATTGACGGGGGCCCGCACAAGCGGTGGAGCATGTTGTTTAATTCGATGCAACGCGAAGAACCTTACCACCCCTTGACATACTTGGAATTTTCCAGAGATGGATTAGTGCCTTCGGGAACCAAGATACAGGTGCTGCATGGCTGTCGTCAGCTCGTGTCGTGAGATGTTGGGTTAAGTCCCGTAACGAGCGCAACCCTTGTCCTTATTTGCCAGCACATAATGGTGGGAACTCTAAGGAGACTGCCGGTGACAAACCGGAGGAAGGTGGGGACGACGTCAAGTCATCATGGCCCTTACGGGGTGGGCTACAAACGTGCTACAATGGT
>QIGT01000456.1 GCA_003230835.1 Gammaproteobacteria bacterium | reverse complement strand
AAAATAATCATTGGGAAGAAAGTGATGGTTAAACCTTGGATGAGTCCCAGGCGGTAACTGATAATGCTGAAGAGGCTAATAATCGCAATCACCAATAACACTAAGGTGGCAATTCGTGCCACCAGTAGAAGATTAAGTGCAGAAAGGTAGCTGCGTATAAACAGTCCTATGGCAACCACGATGATGAAGCTCGACAAACCTGGCAGAAGATCAGTCTGGAGGAAGGCTAAGGCAATCAGTACAGGCATGAAAGTTCCAGAAGTACGTACACCAATCAGCACTCTCATCAGCACCACTACCAAGGCACCCACGGGCAAAAGCATGATCAACTGGAACATGCTTTGTTCTGCAATGGGTAGATTATATAACGACAGCGCTAAGTCACCAGCTTGCTCCTGGGCTAACAGCAAACTTGAGCGCGTTTGGCTGATCATAGAAAATGAAACCCGACTTTGTGAACCGCCTTCTACTTCCAAAACGCTGGGTTGGCCTGTTTGCCACAAAAGTAACTGAGATGTTGCTACTACTTCACCGCGTTGCGGGTCGTAAAGTCGCCATCGTTCGCCGTCCCAAACCTGCACATACTCGACCAGACTTTGTCGCCTTCGCCCATCTTCCAACTCTAGCAGTTGCACACTTCTAGCGTGTACATTGGCGGTTTGTAGCACCCGGGTGAGTAACTCGGAGGGTGCGTAATTTGAAGTGAGTAGACTGACGTTTTGATCCGCAGGCGTGCGGTTGATGGTTTGAATCAGTTGTACCGCCAGTGTGTGCGGCCCTGCGGTGATGGGGGTAACGGTGTTAATGAGGTGGTGCACGGCAGTTCTAGAGGGTTCGTCCCAGTTGACGATAGGCAGGTCTTGAGTAGGTGGATTGGGCTGGTGGCTCTCTTCACTAGCCGATAGGTTGAGTTTGTAAAATAGCATCTGGTTACCAGCGATATCACGCTGGGTCCAATGTGCTCTGCGTTGCTGGTTGCCTTCATCTATGGCAAATCCCCACCCCGATGAAGCTGCAGATTCACTGACAAGCTCGAAGCCACTTTGAACAGGTGGCAGCGTCAGATAGACCTGGCTAGGACCACCGAATGCTCTAAACTCAACTCTAGCTTCTACCTGCCATATTCTTGATTGTGTATCGGGTAGCCAAGGGATGCCGTAGTTATCGTTGCGAAATGTTGCAGCAACGACGCCCACAACAATCAGTAACGTCACTAAAAATAGAAATGGGGCTCGATTCGTCATGGTTTCCTTACGCACCTCATCTTTGAGTCACTCAGAGGAGGTCGACGATCATTGGGTTTCGGGTTTGTATGCAGGCTGGACGAACTGCTGACTGACGTCAACCAAGGCGATATCGGTCAGAAAGTTGCGCCCTAAAACCATGGCATGTTGTAGATGGGTTCGGTCGGCTAGGGTGAACTCGAAGGTTTCATTGATATCCCCAACAAAAACCCGCATGTCTACGACAGCACGGCGAGAACCTTCTCTGTCTGATTGCTGAATAACCCTAACGTACCTTTTAACGGGTCGTTCTATGGTTGTTGAAGTGCCGTTTACCGTCAGCTTGAAGCGTACCCAATTAGCGCCGTCACGTTCAAATTCCGTAACCTCCTGGGCGGACAGTGAACTGGATGCAGCGCCAGTGTCCATACGCGCGCGGATACTTATGCCAGGTGGGTCTATCCAGGCGTGTTCCACTTCACCCACAATTAACTTGTCGTTGTTCACTTCAATACGAATGACCCCGGCACTGTTTTCTTCACACTCAACAAGCACAGGTGGTGCTTGTGTGCAGGTTTGCGCAATTTGCTCTTCCACCCCTTCAATTTTTGCACGCAGGCCCTGTATCTGAGCTTCGGCCTCTCGCTTCGCCAAAGCACGCAATGCCTGTTCTATTTTTTCGTCTCCCTGGGCACTTTCTAGACTTTCACGCAACAGCATGACGTCGTTGCGTAACTCGTCAATGTTTGTTTGCTGAGCAAGCCCAGCACATCCTGTCAGCAACCACACTGTGCTTGCGCAAAGGAGAATTTTTGTTATGCGTCTCATATATTTCAAGTGTGCCCCGCTCGCGCGTAGTTTACTTTCGCCAATGACGACTTGATACTGTACGTATATACAGGTATAAATACCATTTGTCAGGCAAACGCAAGAGAATTCGGGTCGATTCTATGGTGGCAGATCATATCGATAGCATCACTGGTCGCGGCACCGCGACTAATACCGGCAGCCGCTATTTACACACACAGTGTGAGCGCGTAGATGACGGTTGGTCCGACCCCCCAAACCTGGCAGAAAAGGCAGCTTATCGGGGACCTACTAGCCAGTTTTTTGCAGATAAGACCAAGCGCTTAATCACCACCAATTTGTCACCCGACATTCCCTTCCGGCAGTCTATCAATCCGTACAAGGGCTGTGAGCATGGTTGTGTTTATTGTTATGCGCGACCTACGCATGCCTACCTGGACCTTTCGCCGGGTCTCGATTTCGAGAGCAAAATTTTCTATAAAACACGCCCACGGGAACATTTAATAGCTGAACTTGGGCGCAAAAACTATGCATGTAGCGTCATCGCCATGGGGACCAATACAGACCCTTACCAACCTATAGAGAAGGCTAAACGCATTACACGAGAAATACTGACGACACTTTTACAATGTAAACACCCAGTGAGCATAGTGACCAAGAGCACATTAATATTGCGTGACTTAGACATTTTGCAAGCTATGGCCGAACAAGGTTTGGTCAATGTTCATGTCAGTGTGACCACGCTAGAAAAGTCGCTGAAGATTAAACTCGAACCGCGTACCGCAGGACCGGCAGCTCGATTGCGTACCATTGAAGAGCTGCGTCGATACGAGATTCCCACCGGCGCAATGATCGCACCCATTATTCCGTTTATAAATGACCATGAAATTGAGGCGTTGGTTGCATCGGTAGCAAATGTCGGTGCGCAAGCGGCAAGTTACGTGCTGCTAAGGCTGCCTTTCGAAGTTAAACCCATATTTGAACAATGGCTTGCAACGCATTATCCACTGAAGGCAAGCCGCGTGATGGCTGCTATAAAGGGCGCGAGAGGTGGTAAGGCTTATGCAGCACAATGGCACACTCGCATGGTGGGTGAAGGTCCTATTGCCCAGCTAATCAGTAGTAGATTCAGCTTAGCGGTAAAGAAGTGTGGGCTTGATCAAGCGCAAATGCCTTCTGTAAGAACAGACTTATTTGTTCCACCGAGGGAAACTGACGAACCGCAAATGGCTTTGTTTTAATCCTTCACCACACGTGTAAAAATACTACAAGCTTCATGTGAACTTGAGTGGGGGCGTCGTGGATCTGATTGTTTGGTCGTGGGTTTTCTTGTTTGGTTATATCGTGATGATGCTGGTTTTTGGCTTCATAGGTCAGCGCAAGGTCGCGAATGCAGATGATTTTGCCACCGCAAGAAACGCATACGGACCGCTATTTCTAGCCTTCGCATTTGCTGCGACCACAGCCAGCGGTGCCACCTTCGTTGGTTTCCCAGGCATTGGCTATAACGCTGGTTTGCCAGCCTTGTGGTCGGTCTTTCTCTATCCTATTGGTGTTTATCTGGGTGTGCTGTTGTGTTTACACATGGTCAGCAACAGTGGGCATGAATTTGGCAGCCGTTCAATTCCCGAATTTCTGGGCGCACGTTATCAGTCGGAATGGATACGCATACTCGTGTCGCTGTTCTCTCTGTCGCTTTTCTTCTATTTAGCGGGTCAGTTGGTATCCGGTATCGTTATGTTCGAGATCATGCTCGGACTTCCACCTGCCTGGGCGCTGGCTATCACTGCTGGGGTATTGCTTATCTATGTGGTGCTTGGTGGCGCGCACGCAGATATTCTCACCGACGGCGTACAAGGCTTTATTATGGTGGGGGTTGGCTTGTTAGTCGCTGCATTGTTCCTAACAGGCTACGGCGTGGAAGGTGGTTTTTCAGGAATGATGGAGCAGCTCGAGGCCAAGGATGAAAATCTTGTTGGTTGGCTAAACAAAGAGAACGTTTTGTATCATTCTTGGTGGTCTGTACTGGCAATATTGTTATGCCATATACCATTAGGCATGCTTCCTCATATTGGTAATAAGCTATGGGCATTAAAAGAGCCGCGACAACGGCGTTCATTTATTCGCTTAGCGTTCACCTTTGGTCTCATTCTTGGCATGTTAGGTTTAGGTGGAATCTTAGCCCGTGTTGTATTGGGTGAAGGGGTAAACGGCAACCAAGCGTTGGCTTTATTGTTTATTGAGCTTTTTCCCAGTTGGTTCGCAGCTTTGTTAGGTGTAGGTATATTGGCGGCGGTTATGTCCACCGCAGATGGGCTAGTGGTCTCATCCTCACAAATCATCGCGAATGACATATATCGATTGAGCCTTGTGCCAAGATTTCGGAAAAACTTAAGTGATGAGGAAATTGAGCGTCGTGTACTTAACATCAGCCGAGTGTCTACAGTTGTGATTATGTTGCTTTGCACTTTGCTTGCTTGGTCGATGTTGGATGTGAACGTCACCATCATCGTGTGGATAGGCACCGGTTGCATGATGGCGGCATTTGCTGGTCCGCTAATATTGGGCGCCCTGTGGAAGGGGGTGACCAAGGCAGGTGCGTTCGCTGGCTTACTTTCGGGTGGCACGGTTTTCATCGCCACCTTCAATGGGGTATTTAGTCCCGACTGGTTTGCGCCGGGGCTTTTGCGTGAAGCGGCGGTATGGCTGTCGATCGAAGCTGCTAATCCTTGGTCTTGTGCTGCCATGGGAGAGATTGCGTCGGTGCTGGCAACAGTGGTAGTTTCAAAATTAACTCAACCGTTACCGCGAGAGCATATGGCTCGTTTATTTGGTACCCCGGCGGGTTAATTGTTGCTAGACGAATGCCGTCGCGAGCTGAACAAAAGTATGCAGCCGCCGAGTAGAGTCCAAATGACAATGGTCAACCATTCGCTTGGCCATGACAGAGCGCTGGGACTCCATGGTAGAAATGCCGAGAGTAAGCCGAGGGAAAGTATGACAGCCCCCCATCCCACCAAGTTGGGATGGCTTACTTTGAACGGGCGCGCCATGTCCGGTTCGGTACGACGCAACACCAAAAAAGATATTGAGACGAAAAGAAACGCTATGGTGACGGCAAAACTACTGCTATTGACCAACCAAACCAATATGGTTTTGCCGAATAGTGGAGCGACCATCGAAGAGATGCCAATGGTTAGTATACCAATGTGGGGTGTTCGGTACTTTGGGTGTAGCCGAGAAAAAACAGCCGGAACGTGGCCTGACTCGGACAAGGCAAATAGTACCCGCGAGCCACCCATTATGAATGCATTCCAACTGGTAAGAATGCCGCCGATACCGCCGAGTACCAGTACCTGCCCCGCCCAGGTGGTTCCCCATAAGCTTCTCGCTGCGTCGGCCGTTGCCATTTGGGCGGACGCCAAATCGGCAGAAGGGATCGCAAACCCCACCGCGGCAGATACAGCGATATACCATAGAACAGCACATAAAACAGAGATGATGAGTAATTTGCCAATCATATTGGGGGGTAAATCTATCTCTTCAGCAGACTGCGGAATGACGTCAAAACCAACCAACATCGCGGGCACCATGATCAATACGGCAAGGATGCCGCTGCTAGGACTTGCAATCCAAGGCTCTGCATTTTCGAATGAGCCATGCAAGCCTGCACCGGTAATTAGAAATAGACCAGCGCAAATAATTAGCGCAGTTGCAACTGTTTGCGCAATAGCGGCCATGCGGATGCCCACATAATTGATCCAGGTGATGGCTGCTGCACCGAATGCACCGATCAATGCGAAACCCAGGTCGACGTCAGCACCGAGTGTACGCCAAAGGGTGCCTAGACGAATCTCTGGAAACAAATAGACCATGGCGGTAGGTAGCGCAACAGCCTCATAGAAACACACGTTGATGTAGGCAAACAACAAGGCCCACGTACATACGAAGCTCCAGCGTCCACCGAGGGCGCGACGAGTATAGATGTGTTCGCCACCAGCCTTAGGCATTGCAGAAGCGAGTTCGCTATAGGTTAGCCCAATCAGGGTGATGGCTAGACCGCCAACTGAAAATGCGATGAGCGTACCGAGAGTACCTGCGTTAGTCAGCCAACCCCCGGTCAGCAAAACCCAACTCCAGCCAATCATGGCTCCGAAGGAAAGTGCGATTACTTCTTTGCCTTTAAGTACCTTGGCGAATCGATTGTCGGCCATATCGGAGCTCTTGATGAGGAGATTTGTAGCTTACTGGAAAAGTAGAGGCTGTTAGAATGTGTTTTACCAAGTGGAGATACTATTGAATCTACAACCCCCCGTTCAAAGCGTTGAATTTCAACATCGGCACAAGACATTTGAGTTTCGCGTTACCCATGATCAAGCCATAGAGCTTTATCTCGATGGTTGTTTACGCAAGCGTAGAGAGATGGGAGATCGCGAGCCGCAATACGTTTGGACTAATGTTGAACTGGAATGGGAGGAACACCACTATATTGAAGTGCGTTTCTGGGCCAGTCGCGGCGAGTTAAAAATCACCGTTAACGGAGACACTATTGTTGAGAAGGTGTTGTCGAGAAGTTAGGTGTGGCTTGGAGAATGGTGTTAAGTAGTGCGTTTTATGCCATTTAGCTAGTCGTCCCTGAATAACCCATCCTTGAGTTGTTCAGGGAGTCGTTCTGAAATATCAATAAAAAAGCTGTGCTTTTGTGTTGATATTTCTTCACTCGCGCCGGGTTTCACCCGCGGGCAAGCCATCCATGGCTTGCAAGTCGGCCTCAAGTTTTACCAGGTATTGACGCCTAGGCGTCAATACCTGGTAACTTTGCACATTGCAAAAACGGCTAAAAGCAAATATATCTCAACGGATTGAGGTTGATTCAGGGCCGACTAGCTAGCCCAGAGCCTTTCGATGTGAATTTACGTTACCAGAGATGTGAAC
>QIGT01000123.1 GCA_003230835.1 Gammaproteobacteria bacterium | reverse complement strand
CGCTAGAATTTGCCTTAAATATTTGTGCGGTCAGGTTCACACTAAATGTATCTGTTGGCCGTAACAACAAGCGCACACGAGCCGACAGGTTATTCGCATCATCCAGATCTTGGCCATTGACCACGTTGTCGGTATAACCATCATGATCGAAATAGGCAACCGAAGCACGTAGTGCGGTACGCTCACCCAGTGGCACATTCACCGAACCTCTAATACGAGAGTAGTCGTATTCACCTAAGGTAATATCAGCACTCGCGGCAAATTCTTCGGTATCTGGTTCCGCAGTGATGACATTAATGGCCCCACCTGTTGAATTTTGTCCAAACAAAGTGCCTTGAGGACCGCGCAAGATCTCAATGCGCTCTAAATCTAGGAAGTCGGTTTGCAGAGCAAACGGCGAAGCGATATAGACGCCATCCAGATGATAGGACACCGACGGGTTGGCAATGGCATTTTGATTTGCCTCGTTGCCGACACCTCGAATGGCAATAACCGTTTTGAACCCTTCGTTTTTTGTAATGGTCACCCCTGGCGCAATGCTAGAGAGATCTACGAAGGACAAAATATTCTTTGTCTCTAGGTCTTGGGCAGACAATGCAGTGACAGCCTGAGAAATATCCTGCACGCTTTCGGTACGCTTCTCAGCGACAACCAGAACCTCTTCAAAAACGTAACGGCCGTTATCTTGTTGCGCCTGAGAATTTATGGCAACAGCAGACATCAACCAGTAAGGGATTGATTTCTTCATCAGCTGGAAACATCGCATTGCGCGCATAAAAGCTACCCTCTAAAAGCGCGCCATACTGCCTAAATAGCCTCTCGAGGGAAACCTGTATTTGCCTAGGGCAAGCAAGTTTTCATCGCATAACAATGCTGATACCGTAGGCGGCTACGCTAGTTCAGGGTATTTAGTTTTCGATGGATAAAACTTTTATTACCGCTAATCAACTACTTGAAGACTCTTTCAAATTAGCAGCGCAAGTGTTGACGAGCGGGTTTCGACCAACCTACATTGTTGGTGTTTGGCGAGGCGGGTCACCCATCGGGATCGCGGTGCAGGAACTGCTGGACTACTGTGGCGTAAATACGGACCACATCGCGATCCGCACCTCCGTCTACAAAGGCATAGATGAGGCATCAAGAGAAGTCCAAGTTTACGGTTTGGGTTACCTAGCGGACACCTTAAACGCGCAAGATGCCCTACTCATTGTCGATGATGTGTTCGATTCTGGCCGCAGTATCGATGCCATTATCGACGAGCTCACTGCGCGCTGCCGTCGTAACACACCTCATGACATTCGCGTGGCAACAGTTTACGACAAGCCAGATCGACATATAGGTAACCGCAAGCCAGATTTCTTTCTCCACGCTACCGCAGACTGGCTGGTGTTCCCCCACGAAATGAAGGGGCTCACCAAAGCAGAAATCAAGCAGTACAAACCGGCAGCCACCGCCGCTTTGGAAACACTAGCGGTAAAACCCTCCGAGGTTCCCTAATGCCCTATGCCACCTTACGACGAGTATTGTGGCGGCGCCGAGAGCGTTTCCCTGAGTTAGATTGATGGGCGTTGGATTGATTGGCGTTAACCGTTGCGGGTTGCACGACAGCAACATGCGAACGCGCCGGCAGACTAGAAACATCCACGTTTTCTCGGGGTATCGCAAAGCCAATCAAGCGTTCGACCGCTTTTAAGCGCTTAATTTCGCTGGGGTCAACCAGTGAAACCGCCGCCCCTGAAGCTCCCGCTCTGGCGGTACGCCCGATACGATGCACATAGCTTTCAGGCTCATGTGGTAACTCGAAATTAAAAACATGTGAGACCTTTTCGATATCTATGCCTCGAGCAGCCACGTCTGTGGCTACTAATACCCAGGCATTACCATTCGAGAAGTTTTGCAGTGCCCGGTTCCGAGCATTTTGTGACTTGTTCCCGTGTATAGCCTCAGCACTTATGCCTTCATTATTGAGTTGTTTGGCTAGCTTGTTAGCACCGTGTTTGGTGCGCGTAAAAACAATCGCCTTAGTCACTTCGTCTTTAAACAGCAGCGATATCAGCACTGGGCGCTTGTCAAGACTGTCCACCATCACTGCCTGCTGAGTGATCTTCTCAACTGTAACCTGCTTAGGTGCCACCTCTATTCGCTTTGGCTTATTGAGAATTTCGTTGGCCAGCTTATCCACTTCCTTAGGCATGGTCGCGGAAAACAGTAACGACTGTCGAGAGCGAGGCGTTTGCCTAATAATTTTCTGCACGTCTCGAATGAAGCCCATGTCCATAAGTCTATCGGCTTCGTCAAGAACGAGAATTTCAATCGATCCTAGATCCAGGTGATTCTGGCTGGTTAAGTCGAGCAATCGGCCCGGCGTGGCGATAACAATATCGACACCCTTAGCCAGTTTCTTAACTTGTGGGTTCTGCCCAACACCGCCGAAGATACTGGTTAGACGAAGAGACGTACCCTTCGCAAAGAAACTCAATTCTTCAAAAATTTGAATGGCTAATTCTCTGGTCGGTGCGAGAACAAGTGCTCGCGGACAACGAGGCTTAGCAGTGCGGTTAGCAGATGCTAAGCGTTGTAGTAAAGGCAATCCAAAGGCAGCTGTCTTACCTGTTCCTGTTTGGGCGACACCCAAAACATCTCGGCCCTCTAAGAGATCAGGAATGGCACTACTTTGAATCTTAGTTGGGGTCTGGTAACCGGCTTCTTGCAACGTCTCGGTGAAACGGCTGCTAATTCCTAGAGCGGTAAATTTATTATTCAATATCTATCCTTCAAGCATACACATACGGAAAAACCCCATAGGTGATAGCCTGTTTAAATGTGGTTAAGCCTGCGCGTTAGTGGCGAAACGAGAGTGTGTGTGAAGTTGAACTGAGTTCTGCCCAGAAAAGGCAGAGGGACGCGCTCAACTGGCGCGCACCTTGAGGCTTTGGAACCTACAAGTCAAGACATATAAAGGCTCTTACTGATTGTTTTCCAAAGCTTTCTTTGAAAACGAGAACTGGGCTACGCTAGGGCTTCGGCATATTGCCAAAAACAACGCAACCACTCGCACCAAACATTCCACCCACACCCAGACACACAGATACCTCGGCATTTTGTACTTGCGCCGGAGCAACCCCGCGCATTTGTCGTACGCTTTCCTGCATGGCGTACATGCCATACATACCTGAATGCATATACGACAATCCGCCTCCATTTGTATTGGTGGGTAAGCATCCACCCGGGGCTGTGTTGCGTTCCCAAATAAAGTCTGGTGCCTCGCCGCGCCCACAAAAACCGAGATCTTCCAATCCATAAATAGGTAAGTGCGCAAACGCGTCGTAGATCATGAGGTGATCAACCTCACTGTGAGAAATTCCTGCGTCCTTCATGGCTCGCGGCCCAGCAATAGAGAATGCACGACTACTGGTCAGGTTTTCCATTTGGCTGATCATCGGGGTCTCGACACTTTCCCCAGTACCCCATATATATACTGGCGCGTGCTTTGCATTATTTACATCAGTAGCCCGTTCATCTGTCGTGAGTATTAATGCACCACCGCCATCGGTCACCAAACAGCATTCCAATAAGTGGAATGGGTAAGCTATTAGTTTTGAATTGAGCACATCGTCAACCGTGATCGCATCACGAAAACTGGCACGTGGGTTCATTCCTGCCCATTCACGCTGTACCACGGCGACCATGGCCAATTGCTCGTGACTCATTCCATAATCTTTCATATACCGAAGCACAGGTAGGGTGAAGGTGCTGGGCGCACCCAATGTGCCGTAGGGGGATTCGAACTGCCCGGCAAGGGAGGAGGCACTTTGACTGTAACCTCCCGCTCCAACACGAGACCGACCGCTTTCACCATGCGTGATGAGTACTGTTTTACACAGCCCAGCTTGCAGCGCTGCTACCGCATGTCGCACATGCAACATAAACGAACATCCGCCTACAGAGGTGCCATCTACCCAACTTGGCGTGATGCCTAAGTAGTAAGCCAAATCTGTTGGGCGTTCTCCTGCTGTCGCTAAACCATCGATATCTTTAGCCGTCAGCCCCGCATCCGCTAGCGTGTTAAGCGCAGCATCCGCATGTAGCATGAGCTGACTCATGCCTGGAATTTTTCCAAGTTCGGTTGTTTCCGCTGCGCCAACCACAGCGATACCAGTCATGTTCGGTCTCCCGCCGGTCGGAAAAGAGGCAGCGAAATATCATCACTCATCACCTCAAACTGCACCACCAAAGGCATATCAAGCACTAGGCATTCTGGCGTTTGCTCGCAGCCCACAATGTTTGAGGCCATTCTCGGTCCTTCTGCTAATTCAACTATCGCGATGGCATAGGGTTCATCCCAGGCTGGATGAGGTCGATGGTTGATCACATAGCTGGCCAGGCTCGCCTCACCACTGGCAATGAATATGGAAACGGCACGGCTGCTACACGAGGGGCAAAAGGGACGGGGTGGAAAATACACGTGTGCGCAACCATCACACCGTTGCAGCCTCAGTTCGCCTTGTTTGCATCCATCCCAAAAATGTTGTGTTTCCGGTGTGGGTTTCGGCAACGGCCGTGCTGGTTTACCCATTGAATATCCTTAATACCTAAGTGTGAATGATCTATGTATGGTGCTTGGCTGGGAGTTTAACTGCAACACTGCAGTGACAACCCCTAGCCACAATGAGTCCCGCTGCCTTATCATGCAGCCGAATGATCAAGAACAACACCTCCAGCCTCGAGCAATCTCGTCAGATATTAAAAACAGTGTTCGGCTACGACGCCTTTCGCGGCCAACAAGCCGACGTGATTAGTGCAATCTGTGATGGTAAGGACGCACTCGTACTCATGCCTACCGGTGGCGGCAAGTCCTTGTGTTACCAAATTCCGTCGATGCTGAGAGCTGGAGTAGGCATTATTGTATCGCCGTTAATCGCGTTGATGCGAGATCAGGTTAGGGCGCTAGAAGACCTAGGCGTGCAAGCGGCATACTTAAACTCAACATTGTCTGCCACAGAGCAACAAAGTGTGATGAACTGGGTTAAGTCTGGGGAACTAGATTTGCTCTATATTGCTCCAGAACGACTATTGCAGGCTGCCACCCTGTCTCAATTGCAACTCTGTAACGTTGCCCTCATAGCCATTGACGAAGCCCACTGCGTGTCGTCCTGGGGACATGATTTCCGCCAAGACTACCTAGATCTTTATCGCCTAAAAGAAGCATTTCCAAACACGCCAAGACTGGCATTGACCGCCACTGCCGACCCTCGAACCCAAGCTGACATTAGCCAGCGCCTGGCTCTCACCCAGCCTGAATTTTTTCTCGACGGCTTCGACAGGCCCAACATTTATTATATGGTGCAAGCAAAAAGCGACGCCCGCAAACAACTCCTAGCATTTCTCCTCGAACACAAAGGTGATGCCGGAATTGTCTATTGCTTGTCGCGAAAGAGCGTTGAGGCCACCGCCGAATTTCTGCATTTACAAGGCTACAAAGCACTCCCCTATCACGCCGGCATGAACACTCATTTGCGAAATCAACATCAAGAGCAATTTCTGCGTGAAGAGGCTGTAATCATGGTCGCTACAATTGCCTTTGGCATGGGCATCGACAAGCCAGATGTGCGCTTTGTTGCGCACCTCGACCTCCCCAAAAGCATTGAAGCTTACTACCAAGAAACCGGACGTGCGGGCAGAGATGGACAGCCTGCAGACGCCTGGATGGTATACGGGCTGCAAGACGTCGTGCGTTTGTCAAAAATGGTAGCAGAGTCAAATGCTGATGAATCTCACAAGGTCATTGAAAGATCCAAGTTAGATGCATTGTTAGGATGGTGTGAGGTCACCACTTGTCGTCGCAGACAATTGCTGCGCCTGTTTGGCGAGCACATGGAAAATGATTGTGGGAATTGTGACACTTGCCTGAAACCACCTATTACGTGGGACAGTACTGAGGCCGCACAAAAAGCTCTGTCATGCGTTTATCGCACTGGCCAGCGTTTTGGTGCTGGGCATGTCATTGACGTTCTTCGTGGTCAAACTCGCGACAAAGTCCTTCAGTTCAACCATGACAAGCTGACAACCTTCGGCATCGGCAAAGAGTTTTCCGACATTGCGTGGCGATCTATCTTTCGGCAACTGGTCGTGCGAGGCTTTTTATATGCCGATCACTCGCGCTACGGTGCCCTACGCTTAACGCCTGCCAGCCGAGAACTACTGCGCGGTGAGTTGCAGCTTTTTCTGCGCGAAGAAACCAGCAAACCTAAAGCTCGTAAAGCTCGCGTTACCTATACCTTAGAACTGGAAGAAGAAACCCTGATGGACGCGCTAAAATCATTACGCAAAGACATCGCAACACAAAACAGCATTCCTCCCTACGTGGTGTTTCACGATGCGACACTTCTAGAGATGGTGAAAGTTCGTCCCACATCCGCCCAGGAAATGTTACAAATCACTGGCGTGGGACAATCTAAGTTACAAAAATACGGCGAAGCCTTTCTACAGACGCTGGCCACAAATTAGGCGCCGATAAAAACCTTTAGGGCTCACTGTCTGGCTTGTTTTTAGACTTCTTAGCGCTCTTCGACCCGGCGTCCATAACCTTGTTAAATATTTGCCAGGGTTCCATCGCCGTTTTGAACAAACCCTTTAGAAACTCATCTTGTTGTTCCACTGACGCTTCAAGTCGCTCAGAGAATTTAGCGATGACCTTATTCTGCACGTCTTGGATATCTGGTAAGCCAAGAAAACGTCGTAACTCTTCCGGTGTTGTATCAAACTCAACATTTATTTTCATCATCAACCTCTGTTTGAGTAGAGTCTAAAAAAAGACAATTCTATGCAACTTCCACCGACAGTTCGTGCTATTTTCAAGCTTCACAATAATCGCAGAAAGGTACCAACATGAGACTTACATCTACAGATGCATCCTTTCTATACGGCGAATCTCACAGTGGTCCGATGCATATTGCCTCAATATATGTATTAGAAGGTGAGTTATCTTTCGATCGAGCGTTTTCTCACATCGAGGAGCGAATTCATCTTATTCCGTCTTATCGTCAAAAAATCGCTCTGGTGCCCTTTAACATGGGTCATCCTAAGTGGATAGATGACCCCTCTTTTGACCTTCGCAATCATGTAAAACATCACCCAATACCCAACGGTAGCAGTTTTGATGAGGCCCTAGATGCAGCCGTCACCCTCAATGAGCCTATGCTTGATCGCACGCGTCCGCTGTGGATGATTTACGTCGTCAGTGGCGTTGCCGATCAAACGCTGATATTGCAAATCACTCACCATTGTATGATCGACGGCGCTTCAGGTATTGAACTGTCCACAATACTCTATGATTTTGATGCAGACGGCAGCCCTGTTGAAGCAGAGAAAGAAACTTGGCAGCCAGCACCCGAGCCTTCCGCGACAGAATTATTTAGCGAAGCGCTAACCGAAAACCTAGCGGCGACATCCGCGGACTTAAGCCGCCTGCGCGATCAGTCAGCAGACACACAACCATTATTACGGCGCGCCCTAGGGGTGATGACAAATTTCGTTTCC
>QIGT01000504.1 GCA_003230835.1 Gammaproteobacteria bacterium | reverse complement strand
ATCAGCATGCACAAACCAATTCTGCCGACAGAAAGGTTTTTGCTGGGGCATTGTTTCTATGACTCTCTTTATATTCGCGCCAATTTTTTTATTCATGCCATCTACCGGTGCGTGTACGGCCTGTAGTGGTTTACCCAGCTTCTCAAGCAAATTCCAATAACTGGGCGCGCAAACACACCCCGCAACCAGTCTTTGCTGGTCCACAATGTCGATGACACAAATGTCTTCAGGAAAATTCCACGCAATATTAGCTATCTTGTGTGGGTACTTGTTAGGGACAGTTGAGCTTAGAGGAAGTTCCCCTAGCGCCAAATCAATACTGTGCGAATCTTCTTCAACAACTGCCACCGCTTGCTGGTAATTCTGTTCAAGAACCGTTCGCTTGTTTCTCAGTAGGCTTTCATCTTCTACTGCCCAAGACTCCCATGTGGCCGGCGCCAAGCCCAGACGATGCTTAGTCTTTGCCTGGCGCCACGGGGGATTACTCCAAAAATGCTCTTCCCTGCTCACTGCCTTGGTTAATCAGCATCACGTTGACGTTTATAATTTTCAAATGCTCTTTCAACCATGGGTCGCTTAGCACCCGCAGGCACTTGTAGCGCGTAATCTGGATCCTTTTCTGCTTCGGACGAAATGATGTGCATGTGATGGGCGGCAGTGATATGCGAGCCAAAGCCTTGAGCATCTTGCATTTGATTGACTGCAAGTTTCATCATGCGCAATTGAAATGGGTCGTTTTTTGCAATTCTCTGCGCATAACTCAGTACCTGGTGCTGTAGATCTGCAACAGCGACCACCTTGTTCACCAGCCCGAGTTCAAGCGCCTCCTGGGCATCAATAAAGCGCGACTCAAATAGCATTTCCTTAGCCTTTCGTGGGTGAATGTCCCAGGGAATAGAGAAGTACTGGAAATTAGAGGCTAGAAACATTGCGTTGTCTGCCGCATAGATAATGTCCATGGCGCTAGCAATCATCCACCCCGCATAGATCGCATAGCCTTGCACCCCTGCAATTGTCGGCTTAGGTAGATTTCGCCAACGCAAGGTTTTGTCGACAAATTGCTCACGAGAATGATCATAACGTCCTCGCAAACCAGCTTGCAGCGGCCTATCTTGGCGGTCTTGTTGCTCGTGCGGCGAACCAAGATCATGCCCTGCCGAAAAATGATCCCCGTCGCCAAACAAAGCGATCACATGCACTTCATCATTTGCTTGGGCAGCGGCGAAGGCAGCATCAAGTTCTTCTAGCAGCCTACGACTCTGGGCATTTCGATATTTCAGTCGGCAAAGGTGTATTTGCGCAACATTTGCATGCACCTGATATTCGATATCTTGAAATTCCATCGGCTTGCTTTTTGTCATCTGATGTACCTGGTTTCTGGCCTTTTCTACAGCGTCACAATCTTACAATCTCTGCGCCGAACTGATAGCGTAACTACTCCATTGAGTAACGCATATATGGAGTACTTATGTCGATCGCGACCCGCTCTGATACCGGAATTTACTATGAATCTAAAGGCTCCGGCAAAGCCATTGTGTTCGCTCACGGCGCCGGTGGCAATGCTGCCATTTGGTTTAACCAAGTCGCTCACTTCTCGACAGACTACCAATGTGTGGCGTTCGACCACCGATGTTTCGCGCGCACTCCTAGCGATCCAAAATTTGTCACCGTACACAACTTTCGCGACGATCTGCTCGCCATTCTCGATGATCTCGGTATTCAACAAGCCCACCTAGTGGGCCAATCCATGGGCGGTTTTACAGCACTTCGTACCGCGTTAGATAGCCCCGACCGCGTCGCAAGTTTAACCATGAGTTGCACACCAGGCGGCATCGTTAACCCAAACCCATCCCCTGCCATGCGTGCACTAACCTCCGCCGATGGGCGCGACACCCAAGGGGTTAAAGCGACTATGTCAAAGGCGACACAGGCCAAGCCGGAACTCATGCAGTTATATGAATCTATTAACAACTTCAACACCGAATTCAGTTGGGACAAACTTGGCACCTTGCTCGGCAGACAAGACGTCGTACAACTTGAGCAACTCGGCGAAATTAAATGTCCAACACTGTTTATCAGCGGAGAGGAAGATCCTTTGTTCCCACCAGAATTGCTGAGTTCCTACGTACCCCATTTCCCCAATGCAAAAATCGAAGTGGTAAAAGATGCTGGTCATTCACCTTATTTCGAACAACCTCAAATATTCAACCATCTGCTGCGACAGCATATTGTCCAAGCCAGTAGATAACCCTACTCCTCAACCCTGCAGTTGCGAGTAGTGGTCTGCGGGTTGCATCGCACCACTTCTAGGAAGTGAACCTGATAGTCATTGCCAAAATGAATCGCAGGTAAGTAATAATCTGTGCTGATAGCATGAGCGCCACTAGAAAATGCCGCCTCACGACGCCGCGTATCGTTGCTGCGTGCCTCAACCGTATCTGCATCAGCTCGTGTCCTGACCAGATAACCCGCCTTCACCAGCCGCGAAATTTCACTTGCCTGACCCAGCGGATCGTTGATAACCATCACTGCTGATGCAGGATGATCTTCAGGTGCCAACGCAAACATTGGACGCGCGCGCCAATTGTCTAAATAATGGTCACGCTTGACCCCACCTTCATCCAATATCAACAAAAATTTGCCACGTGCGGCAGATAGTTTTGGCCAATTTTGTCCTAACACATCTGCAGGCGTTACCAATTGCCCTGCCAGTTCATCCATGATGACTGTATCCATCGCCATCAGTACCTTAGCAGTGAACTCATCGGGATCAGGCAAACCTTCAATGTGTTGGTCTTTGGCATTGAAGCTGATCCAAATCGGAATATGGCGGGGATACTCTGCTGACCATTGCCTAATCATGACCAAACATTGTCTCAAGTGAGGACAATGTGAGTTCATATCGATGACTTGCACATGCCCCACCGGGAATGTGTTGGTGGCAGCATCATAGAAGACATCAATTTCGAGCTTGCGCATGCCCAGGTCGAGTTGTTCGGGTATGGGAATATGCGAGTAAGCCAAAGCGTCTGCCGCTTGAGGGTTGCGTGCACGCAGCATGTCAGCAAATTCGGCGGACATTGCCTGTTTATAACTGTTATGGCTGCCTATGAACTGAATTTGATTGATACGTAGCGCCTGTGTACAGGCGCTGCAGAGCACAACTACGCAAGCTACGACAAGGGCTCTCATTTCTTTCTGCCTCTATATCTCTATGTCTCTATGTCTCGATCGGCTAAATGGTGTCCCCACCCTTGTTTTGCATGCAAATAGCGGCGGTTCCAGTCACTGACTCCGATCACGTGTTTTTCTTGAGTAACCTTGGTTAAGCCAAACCCTGCCAGATCTTCAACTTTCTTTGGATTGTTAGTTAACAATAGTAATATGGCCGCGTCAGAAAAATCTCGAGAGTCGTCCGGCAAGCCTAGAGAACGGTTCGCTTGGTAGGTGTCTTCACCTGCGTCTTGCAGTAAATAGGTTGCCGCCTTTGCCCACAAACCTATACCACGCCCTTCATGTCCGGCCATGTACACCAAATAGCCCCCGGCCGGATCTTCACTGATCCTAGCGATCGCCCCATCAAGCTGCGGACCACAATCACATCGCTGGGAACCAAAAACATCGCCTGTCAAACAATTGCTGTGAACCCGAACCAAAGGGTTTTCAGTTGGGTGACCGATCACCAAGACGCTATTGACAGCTAACGGCGAAACCAAATGGGAAAACAAATGTTGTCCGCCGCGGGCTCGTAGTTCTGTTGCAAGCGCTTCGACCTGGCCAAGTTCTGTACTTCGAACCGCTGCATACCAAGCGACGGTCACTTGCACTGAAGACAGCGCGATAGGCAATGGAATAGGACCTAACAAATTAACCGCCACTTCACCCGGCGCCTCTTGGGTATGCGCATCAATCAACTGCCCCTCCTGGTCAACACGCACTAACTTGCCCTCATCAATCAGACGGCGGCGGATATCAGGATTTAGGTAGGTAAACATATAAGACTCTTAGCTTAGACGTAGGGTAATACTTGTGTGCCGACGCTCTCTAAGACATCGTAGCGCGTGTCGAAATTTGGCAGCAGCATGAGTTGATTTAGACCCGTCTGCTGCAACTCGCCAATACTGTGTATGAGTTCATCTGGCGTGCCAATCATACAGGAGGCTGCTAACACTTCGGCGGTCAGAAACCGCTCCTCTTCTTCGAGAACCCAACAATTATGACCGGCATGAATGCGTTGATGCCGGCGCTGCGCAGGGTACGTTTCTAACAACGCAGTGTAATCGTCCCACACACCTGCAAGAGCATTGCTCGGTTGCTGGCCAAAATTACGGAATTGGTCATAGGCATAGTGGAGGGCGGCCATAGCCATCGCACCACATTGCGATTTCACTCGGTCAGAATCTTTGGCCTCATCTTCTTCCAACACCACCATAGTGGTCAAAGCCGTGGTGTAATAATCTTGTTGCGGCCCAATTTCTCGACCAACCTCGCGCGCACCTTGTTGCATCATTTGCCAAACATTGCTCATTGCTGTTGGGTTACTTACCAATGCCAGCACCGCACCGTCGCCATACTTTCCAGCCAGGGCTAGCGACTTGGGTCCAAACCCAGATATGTAGAGTGGAATGGGGTCTTCAAAGTTCACAAAGCCTTTGTCCGGCATAATGTGGCGGATTGGAATATCAGTATCACCGTGGCGTAACAAGCCTTCTTCACCCCGCAATAGCGGTATCAACGTCTGCAGATATTCCTCAAACGCAGCGATGCGCTGTGGAGGTAAACCCATGACTCGCCGGGCTGTGTTGCCCGTCCCAACACCGAAGAAAGTTCGTCCAGGTGCCAGCGCATTAATAGTCGCTATGCTGGCGGCATTAACAGCGGCAGGACGCGTGCCGCTCACGGCGACACCGGTGCCCAATTTAATGGTCGACGTCTGCACCGCCGCCAAAGCCAGGGTTGCATAACAATCGGACCACAACATCTGCGAATCTGCCAGCCAAGCATAGGAATAACCCAATTCTTCTGCGCGCACAACATAGCCGATGTCGCCAATGTGAGAGGCTACGCAAACCCCTATGTCCATAGATGACTCCAATCGAAAAGGTTAGAAAACAATACGTAGCACACTTTGCGCCACACAAGCAGGCTTATCTTGGCCCTCAATTTCAACGGTAAGTTCGTTTACCACCTCAATCATGGGACCCTTTTCTACAACACTTTTAAGCTTACCCACTGTGCGAATTTTGTTACCAACAGCCACTGGGGACATAAAGCGAACTTTGTTCCACCCATAGTTAATACCCATCTTCATACCATCGAGTGCGGGCAGGCCAATTCCAGCCCCACCGGGTAAAAAACTCATGATCGACATGGTCAGTTGGCCGTGGGCAATGGTCCCCCCAAATGGGCCGGCCTTGGCACGCTCGGGGTCTACATGAATCCATTGCTGATCGAGAGTTGCGTCAGCAAACGTGTTAACACGATCTTGGGTCATTTCAAACCAATCGGTAGGCTCTGAAGGCTGATCAATTTTTACCGAAAGCGTTTCTATTGCATTTTTAACTGCATCAGACATCTGTTGTTCTCCAAATCAGTGATTGTATCGGGGAATGAAGGTTATCATGGCCCTCTACGAATCGGGAGAGCACAACAATGACAAAACGCTATCAAGGTTACACCCACTTACTGTTCGAGTACCCACAAGAACGCATTCTCAAAATTACCATAAACCGACCCGACCGCTTTAATGCCCTAGACGAGGTCGGCCATCATGAACTCACCTATGTATGGCGCGAAGTAGACGACGACCCTGATATCGATGTGGTAATTATTACCGGCGCCGGGCGCGCGTTCTCTGCCGGAGGTGACCTCGACATGGTTGAGCAGATCACCGAAGATTTTAATTTGCGGGTCAAAATATGGAAGGAAGCTAAGGATCTCGTCTATAACATTATCAACTGTGGCAAACCCATCATCTCAGCCATCAACGGGCCTGCTGTAGGCGCGGGTCTTGTGGCTGGTTTGCTCGCAGACATCTCTATCGTCGCCAAGTCGGTCTCGATCACCGACGGTCACACTCGCTTAGGCGTTGCAGCAGGCGATCATGCCGCCATCATATGGCCGCTTTTGTGCGGTATGGCGAAGGCTAAGTATTACTTACTTACCTGTGATCGTCTGAGTGGTGAAGAAGCAGAGCGAATTGGTCTCGTTTCTCTTTGTGTCGAAGACGACGAACTGCAAGACAAAGCCATGGAAGTGGCTCGCAAGCTGCAACAGGGTGCACCCACAGCCATACGTTGGACCAAATACTCTTTGAACAATTGGCTGCGCATGGCGGGTCCGATCTACGACACCTCAACCGCCCTAGAAATGTTAGGCTTTGGTGGGCCAGAGGTTCGCGAAGGGGTCGCAGCCCTGAAGGAAAAGCGCAAGCCTAACTTCCCTCAGGGGCCCAACATCTAATTCTCAGATACAGAAATTAGCTGACTGAACGTTCTGAACCTTCCCAAAAAGGTGCTCGAAGCTCTCGCTTCAGTACCTTGCCCGGACCAGATTTAGGCAACTCTTCCTGCCGAACAACCACACCCTTGGGCACTTTGTACCCGGCAATGTGTTCACGGCAAAACTCGATCAGGGTTTCAGGGTCGATATTGCTGTGCTGTGGCCTTGGCACGATGGTCGCGTGCACAGCTTCTCCCCATTTCTCATCAGGAATACCATACACAGCAGCTTCTAGAACTGCTTCGTGCTTGTACAAGACCTCTTCGACCTCGGTGCAATATACGTTCTCACCACCGGTGACAATCATGTCTTTGCTGCGATCTACCAGAAATACGAATCCTTCCTCATCCATATATCCCAGATCGCCAGTCCAGTAGGCACCCTCTTTAAGCACTTCTGCCGTTTGCTCGGGTTTGTTCCAATACCCAACCATCACATTAGGTCCGCGTACAACTACTTCACCGATCTCACGCCGAGGCAGTTCCTTACCCTGGGTGTCTAAGATTCGAATATCAGTACCTATGATAGATTGCCCACAGGACTTGGCGCGATCATGATCCAACAAATTTTGTTCATCGCGTAGCGCAGTTGTGAGGGGGGAGAGTTCTGTGGCGCCGTACACTTCAATCAGTTCAGCACCAGGAAAAGCACTGGCCATTCTTCTAATCACTTCTGTTGCGATTGGCGAGCCACCATGGGCAACGGCCCGAACAGTGTCTACTTGACGTGGGTTTGCATGTTGTTCTTCGGCAATAGCCGCAAACATGGTTGGCACACCTAGAGTTAACGTGACCGACTCACGTTGAATAATGTCCAACACTTCCTTAGGCGTAAAAGTGCCCAATGTGATTTGCATACCCGTGGTCCAAATCGATGCCAGCACACCATTTGAACCCGCCGCATGAAATAGCGGCGCCATGACGAGGGTGACGTCGGAGATGCTTTGAGGCACCGCAGTAAGCCAATGGAAGGTGTTGGCCAGCAGGTTGCGGTGACTCAACATAACCCCTTTAGACTTACCAGTAGTGCCGCCGGTATAGAACAAACCGGCGAGATCCGTTTCAAGTAGATCAACACCCAGGAGGGCTGGGGCTGCACCGAGTAAATCCTCATATTGTTCACCGGTGTTGATGATGTGATCAACCACGTCACTAAGACCGCTGGCATCGCGATCAGTAATCAGCACCGAGGTGCCAGAATCTTCAAGTGCATATCGCAACTCAGCTTCAGCGTGGCGAGTATTTAACGGCACCACCACAAATCCGCCAGCAGGAATCGCCACATAACTTTCTATATATTCGTGATTGTTGTCGGACCATATCGCAACACGATCGCCTTTATTCAAGCCGAGCCCACGCAAACCTCCCACCAAACGCTGACACCTTTCATAAAGCTCTGCATAGGTATATGAAATACCTTTGTCTTGCACGGCAGTTTTATTAGGCGCGACCTGAACGGCTCGCAATATTGGATCTGCGAATGTATGCATTTGAACCCCTCTGTTTTGATCCTCACTGGATATGTCGCTATTGTAGTAGCCTTAACCATATTCGACCAAATGAAAAGTAACACTAGTTTCACCTTCATCACCTTCGTTTTGTGCGCTACTTTATGCAGCGTTGCGCCATCCGTTCGGGCTGAGTACGTGGTCAACATCTTAGTTGAAAACGATGTATTCACCGGCACCGACAGACACTACACCTCAGGGCTCATGATCAACTACGTCAGTGGCATTGATGACGGACCGCGCCGACTGCATAAATGGGGGATCTACTTTCCTGGCATTGATGAAGACGACAAGATGCACGTGTCTATCTCCTTAGGCCATGAAATATATACCCCTACCAATATCGATAGCCCAGACCTACTAGACGAAGACCGCCCTTACGCTGGGCACGCCTACCTAGCCGCAGGTTTTTCGACTGCAAACCCAGAAGAGATCGAGACCTGGCGCGTCAGTCTAGGTTTAGTGGGTGCCGGCGCAGGCGCAGAGTACATCCAAAATACCCTACACAAAGTCATCGGCGTTGATCAAGCTCAAGGCTGGCGTAACCAGCTCAAGAATGAGTGGGTGGTATCCATCGCCTATGAAAAGAAGTGGTTGAATAGAGCTTGGGTCAGTTCGCCAGGTCGTGCCATCGAAGTTGATTTCATCCCCCACTTTACAGGTTCGACAGGCAATCTAGGCACACATTTAGGCATAGGCGGCATGTTACGGGCTGGCCAAGGTTTGCGTAAAGATCACGGGCCACCCAAAGTTAGGCCGAGCATGCCCATGTCACAGTTCTACGCTGCAGATATTGGCTCAAGTTGGTACTTTTTTGTGGGCATAGATACACGCTGGGTAATTCATAACATTTTCCTCGACGGAAACAACTTTCGCGAAAGCCACTCAGTAGATAGAAAAAATTTTGTTGCTGACCTGCAAGCAGGGTTTGTGTGGAACAACGAAAAATTTCGCATCGGCTATACTTACGTGGTGCGTAGCAGAGAGTTTGTACAACAAAACCAGCGGGATATTTTTGGCTCTTTGTCTTTCTCCTTGCACTTTTAGAGACGCCAAGCTCAAGCCTTCTGCGAGTTAACCAAAGCCGGTTCCGCTAACAACCGCTCTACTAAGGAGAGTAAGTTGTTGCCCGCATTCAAGCTTGCGCACAAATTGAATGCCAGAATAGGAGAGCCCACTTTAGCCTGATAAAAATCAAGCGTGGAGTACTCGGCCTGAAGCACTGCAGTGGCCAAATCTGGAGACACCGCACCGAACCTACTATCCACCTCAAATCCTACCGTATTGTGCAAGCTTGTTAGCAGCTTTGGGCCCACGAACTGCGGTGCAATAAATTCAGCGTCGACCCTTTTAATCATGCGCTGAATCACTTCTATAAGAAACGGCAATACAGGGCACCCCTTCCGGAAGCCGCAAAAAGCATTGTGTACATTCTTATATACGCGGTACCTGGACTTTGTAGTGTTGTCTCGTTGTAACCAGTGCTCATAACCAAAAACACAGGTGGAGGCTGGGTCGATGTGCAACAGCTTGGGCGACACCACCAGCACATCGATGTCGGCCCAAATAACCATTTGGTGGCGACCTTGACTGAGTAAATTTTGTATCCAAAGTAAGCGTGCGAGATCTGCCCATATGGGTAAGCGACCTGGCAATTTATGTTTGTACCACTGCGGCAGCAAATCAAACAACTCGTCTCCTTGGAAACAATATTGGTAACCTTGCATTGCCGCCCAATTACGTACACTGTGATTACACACAGATATCCAATCATTCATGGCGCCTTCGCGATAACTTTGTATGACCAACACATCTTGCATCACCGCATCTTACAGAATTCTTACGGGAAGAAATTCTATCTGGGCTATTGCCATCGTTCTCATTAGCCTGCAAACAGTTGCATGCACACAAATCAACCCGAGTAATCGGCCACTTGAACTCATCACAAACATGTCAGCCGGACCCTTGCAGTCCCAATTGGAAAGTTGTGCAGACGGTCCTTTCACACGCACAGAGTTTTCCATCGCACACCGAGGCGCACCGCTGGGTTATCCAGAACATACGAGGGAAGGATACGTTGCCGCAGCGCAACAAGGTGCAGGCATCATCGAATGCGACGTTACGTTTACTCAAGATTTAGCCTTGGTATGCAGACATTCTCAGTGCGATTTACATAGCACCACCAACATTCTGCAAACCGATCTGGCCAAACAGTGTCGCCAAGAATTTACACCCGCCACCGATGATAGCCCAGCCTCAGCCCAGTGCTGTACGACAGCCCAGTGCTGTACGAGTGAAATCACCTTGGCCCAGTTCCGTACCTTGTGCGCACGGCACGACCATGTCGATTCCACAGCTACGACTGTAGACGCTTATTTGCAATCTCCTGTTACCCCAGTTGAAGTCGAAAACGTGGGCTGCGGAACTTTGCTAACCCATGCAGAGAGTATCGAGGTGATTGGCCAGCTTGGTAGCAATTTTACACCCGAGCTGAAAGCGCCGATGGTAAAGATGCCCTTCAACAACACCTTTAGCCAGCAAGACTACGCCAGCAAGATGCTTGAAGAATATGTGGTAG
>QIGT01000505.1 GCA_003230835.1 Gammaproteobacteria bacterium | reverse complement strand
CATTTCTGGCCAACGCGATTGACGTGCCGGGTTCGCCGAGACATAACCACCTGCCTTGAAATCGAATACTTCTTTTTGATCTCGTTTTTGCTTGGTGAGCTCTCGATCATAGTAACCCAATGGATTTTCAGCGTTGCGAAAAACCTTCATTTTGGCTTCTTTGGGTGCAGCAAAAAAGAGTGCACTTTGCGCAAAAACCCGCTCTACCAATGCTTCACTACCATGACCAACAAGGAGAAAGAACCCATGATCTTCACACGCCACCAGCAACTCTGCGCGCTGGCAAGGGGACAGTGAGCCGTCGCGATATCGACTCAAATCGACAACAGGAATTTGCTGCATGCTAGTGGCCTGTCTGATTAATTCGTTTAAATTCAGCGCTTTGCCAAAAGGTCTGTGGCAAGACGCAGTCCGCAGGTAATGTAGAGTACCTTGCCTAGGGGTGCAACGCGGCCATAGGCCTTTTGGGGAGCGCCCGTAGGGAGTATGCAGAGTCGCCAGCTTACTGTGTTATCGCCCTTGCGAAGGTATATACATTCGCGGCGGGACCATGCCTTGTACTTGACGACTCTGCATACTCTGAATTCAACGAATTACTCAGACAGGACACTAGTGCCCTCCACTACAATTTTAAATTCAGCACCGCTTGCGCACGACGATACGAGACAGCGCCACGGCAACACCATCCGGGTCTTCAAACAAACCTTCTTGATGAAAAATTACCTCTTGATCCATGAGCAAAGATGCGAGCTCGCCAGGAGCAACGCGAAATTTGTCGCTAGCAGGACCTGCAACGGTTGCATGCCAGCGCATATGCTCCTCTACAACCAAATACCCACCTGGTGCTAGAAAATTAGCTAATGTCACCAGCAGTTGCGGTGCCACAAATCGAAACATAATGATCAGTTGGTAATTGTCGCGCGGTATACTGGGATGTTCAATGAGATCTTGTTGCTGCCAATTGATCCGTGAAGTGCACTCGGCATTGGACACTTGAGCTAAACGAAGGCCCACTGCAGATATATCTAGCGCATCGACAGAAAATCCTTGCGCGGCTAAGTAATGGGAATTACGACCTCGCCCGCAAGCGATATCTAGCGCAGCACCTGGGCAAGACAACAGGTTTTGCTGTGACAGCCACTCAACCAGAAAGGCACTGGGATGCCCACGTTGGGCGTATGCTCCTTCGGTGTATCGCAGATCCCATTTTTCACGATCTTTGTTACTCATTACTCAGTCACTCAGTCGTCTTTACATTTATTATTCAAGAAGTAGGTTGCACGCTGGGGTGCCAACCGCTAGCTTATCGGCCCCCTGACTGAACGCAACACACGCCAGCTTTGAAATCTTCTGCCAAACCAAAATTAGATCGGCTCGCAATTTTTTTATCTGGCCTGTGCCTGGTTCATTGCCTGGCGCTGCCCTTTGCTTTATTGCTGGGTCCAGCCTTGGGTCAATGGCTGACAACGACAGAAACACAAATGCACTGGCTACTTCTTAGCCTTGCTGCCCCAGTGAGCATGTTGGCTTTTTGGCGAGGCTATAAGTTACACCAGAGTGCGTTAACCGTGGGGCTGGGTACGGTCGGATTGGTATCTATGCTGGTGGGGGTTGCGCAGGTTTTCGGCCCGGCACACGAGGTCTGGCTTACGGTGGTCGGCGTTTCCTTAGTGTTACTAGCGCATATCAGGAATACGTTTAGTCGACACGGCAACTGACTTGCAGATTCTACACTGTACCGAACTTGGACAAACACTTGGCAGCCGTCGGTATTTCGAGCAATCTAGCTCGCCAAGCAGTTAATTCAAGCTTTTGCTTTTCAACCGAGGAAACGATCCATATGAAATACGACAATATTCTTCAAACAATTGGTAACACACCCATCGTCCGCCTCAACAAAATCGCACCCAACCATGTAGATATGTACGTCAAAGTAGAATCGTTCAACCCTATGGCGTCCATCAAAGATCGACTGGCCTACGCCATTATCATGGATGCACGACAAAGTGGCACCTTACAGCCAGGACAAACCGTCGTCGAAGCCACTTCTGGAAACACCGGCATTTCTTTGGCCATGGTCTGTGCAGTGATGGGCCACCCCTTTGTTGCCACTATGGCAGAAAGCTTTTCTATCGAGCGCCGCAAAATTATGCGCGGCCTGGGGGCTAAGGTCATTCTCACTGCAGCTGCAGAACGCGGTTCCGGCATGGTTAAACGAGCCGCAGAACTCGCAGAACAACACGGCTGGTTCCTCGCAAAACAATTCGATAACCCAGCAAACCCTGCCTATCATGCCAGCACAACGGGACCTGAGATCCTGCAAGATTTCGCCGGTGAGCGCTTAGACTACTGGGTAACTGGGTGGGGGACTGGTGGTACCTTGAGTGGTGCTGGCAGTGTTCTTAAGGCTGCACGACCAACGCTTAAAGTCATCGCTACAGAACCCGAACAGGCTGCTTTGTTATCCGGTGGAGAATGGTCACCGCATAAAATTCAGGGATGGACACCAGACTTCCTACCTGGCGTCCTAGACGGCTCCGTTGCTGACGAGATCATCACAGTCAACGAAAACGACGCCATGAATAATGCCTTTCGCCTAGCCAGCGAAGAAGGGATTTTTGTCGGCGTTTCTGCTGGGGCGACCCTGACCGCGGCGCTAAAAATTGCCGCAAGCGCAGACAGCGGCGCAGTGATATTGGCCATGATGCCAGATACTGGTGAGCGATACCTGTCGACCCCATTGTTCGAAAATATCAACGAGGGGTCCGACGACGACTGGCTTAAATCATTGTAGCTTTGATTGCTTACAAACATGGCAGCGCAAACTTACAGGCACTAGCGACAAGTCCTTTTAACCTGCTTAATCATTTACAGTGCGCAGAACGCCATGTTGATTACCGCATTTTTTCTCGGGTTTACCTTTCCTTCTGATGCGGCTTCTGATGCGGCCGTGGTGGTTGCACTCAGCACAACCACCATCTACCAATGTAGTGACCCCGTAACAGGACACCGTAGTTTTTCAGACCTAGGCTGTGCTCCGCAACAGAGCATGTCTAACGTCGATCTATCACCTACCCTTGTAATCGCACCTTTGTCATCCGCCGAAAAAATTCGCCTTAACAAGCTACAGGCAACACTCTCCCAGCAACAAAAAACAAGACACAAGCAACGGCTACGTCAATCTCAGAAGCGTGACAAGCTGGCAGAAATAGATCGAAAAGAGTGCACCAACGCCAAAGCGAAGCTCAGTCAACTCCGCCAACAACGGCGCCAAGGCTACAGCCTGAAGCAATACAAAAAACTACGCCAACATGAACGGCAATACGAAAAAGCTAAACGTCAATCATGCTGATAAATACCACCCACGCGCCGCAACCAATACATCGGCGTTGTCCTGTCACCAGGATTCAACCGTTTCCCTGAGCCAGTATGCCGCCATTAGTTTGGCGGCATTAAGAACCATGACATGCCAAGCCAAAGCTGCGAGCGAGCGCACAAAATCTAGTTGGAAATTCGACTATATTTACGCAATTACGTTGCAGGATGCACGGATGCCTTGTGGCTTTCACATAAACAGAGAAGAAGGGTTGGTGACCATCACGGGTAGCCAGCTGGTACCCTTGTACGAGGCGGTGAGCATGGGCAAAGCCCTCATGGCCGATCAAGATTTCGAACCTACATTGCCAAATTTGGTAGATTTGCGAGGTTTAGAAATAAGCCGGTCGAGAGATGAGACCTTAGCCTTTCGCGAGTTTATTCTCGAAAGTTACATGCCGCTGATAAATACGTCTATCGCCATCGTCGTCGACGACAGCTTAGACAAATCATCCTTAGCCGGTCTTTACCACCTCAGTTGCAGAATGGAACAAACCGAAATTTTCGATCACTATGAGCAAGCGCTTAAATGGTTGATGCGTCGCGAGTTTCAATCTGACGAAAATATCCAATAACCCCACTCTTTCACTGCAGCACTTGGCAGTCGGGTTATTGCAACAAATAGATACCCGTGCTGAGTCCTATGACTGTGGTCCAAAATAGATACTGACCAAAATAGGCGACGCCCCTTGATAAGGTTTCATTAGATTCACCATCTGCCATGGCCACGGGCCGGTCATTCACTCTGTCCACGTACGTCTCCCATGCGGACTACTACACCAACTCGAGCCATCCGGCGATCAAGCTAAGTCCATGTAAGAGTGAAGGTTTGGTATTGTTATTACCGGCGCTCAAGTTCTCTCAAGAAACCAATCGATCATCGATCAGCGCCACCATTTGCAGCAAAAATAGTGTCGCCCATCACAAAACCAGGCGCAAACACATTAAGAGTAATTATGTTCGCCATATGTAAACGCAATGAAAAAGACTGAATAGTGAAGGAATTATGGATTCGAAATACCTAAGGTATTGAACTGGAAAGAGATTTCAAAAAGCCATCCCGACCACTGCCGAAAGATGCTTTTTTTTTGCCGAGTTTTCTGTATCCTAGCAATCCTCACTAGCCGAAGCTGTATGTATAGACAGTGTTTTTCTCCTCGGCAGGGCGATTACACCACGTGCAGCTCGGCTAGCTGAGGCCAAACCCCATACCAACCCTCCCCCTTCAGCCAGTTTCGCCGCAGTCAGCTATTTTGTCGTCGCTGCAGGCAGCCTGGGTAATAGCCCCCACCAGTCAAAAGATGCATCTGCTACAGCAACAAACTCTGGGTTTAACAAACTTTCGGTGCTGTTGTACGGTAAAACCGCCTTGTCGAAAGTGTACACCTCACCGCCTGCAGCCCTGAGTACTGCATGCGCAGCGCCTATATCCCATTCACTGGTTGGTCCTAGGCGCGGGTAGCAATCAGCTCCGCCTTCAGCCAGAACGCACAATTTGAGGGAACTACCCACCGCTCTACGCGTCAATGGGTGCATGAGATTTTCCAGTTCATCGAGATACTGCTCTAATCTCTCGCCGCCGTGGCTGCGGCTTGCGACGATCACGAAATCATCATTGTTCAGTGACATGTGCCGACCCGAGATAGGTTGGCTTTTGCCATTTTCAACAACTTTCGCGATACCGTTGTCTACATCACCGATGTAAATCTTATTTTGAATGGGCACCCCGACAATTCCAAAACGAGGCAGCCCACCACTGATCAAAGCTATGTTTACCGTAAACTCGCCATTTCTATTCACAAACTCTTTGGTGCCGTCTAGTGGGTCCACAAGCCAATATTCGGACCATTGACGGCGAACGTCATAGGCGGGCGGCTCAGACTCTTCCGATATGATAGGAATGTCCGGGGTGACGGCTTGCAGCCCCCGCTCAATGATTTCGTGAGCGGCTAGATCAGCTTGCGTCAAAGGTGAATTATCAGATTTGTTCTCAACCTTGAAGTCGCTGTTGTAAACTTCAAGTATCGCTTCCCCAGCGGCAACGACAATGTCGATCAACGCAGCTTCTGGTATATCCATCGTATTTCCTAGTCAGCTATTGTTTATTCTTGCAGGGAACTGTAGATGACAAGACATCATCTAAACTGCAAGTTCAATGTCTTGTATTATGCACGACACGCTTTTAGGAACATCATGCGCAATACTCCAAAATGGGAAAACATCGACACTGTCGTGCTAGATATGGATGGAACGCTACTCGACTTGTACTACGACAACTTAGTTTGGAACGAGATGGTGCCTCAAGCGCTGGCCGACCAAGACAAATTGTCCCTGCAAGATGCAAAACAACATCTCCTCACACACATGCAAGAAATTTACGGCTCCATAGAATTTTATAGCTTCGAATACTGGGCACACTATACCGGTCTTGATTTGGTGGCCGTGCATCGCCAAGCGACCAATCTTATCGAATATCGACCTCAGGCTAAACAGTTCCTACGCTGGCTGCGAAGCACACACCGACAAGTTATCCTAGCGACCAATGCGCACCCAGATTCCCTGATGGTAAAGGATGAATTTACCCAAATTAGCACTGAGGTAGATGTGGTGGTGTGCAGCCACGATTATCAAGTACCCAAGGAAGCGGTCGGGTTTTGGCAAACATTACAGCGACAACACCCATTCGACCCATCAACCTGCTTATTTGTAGACGACAACGAACCTGTTTTGGATGCCGCCGCTCAATTTGGCGTCGAACATTTGTTCTGCATCAGCATTCCTGATTCGCGCAAGCCGCAACGCAACGACCTACGATACCCCAGCTTCAACGGTTTTGGAGAAATTTGCCCGGCGATTGAACCCTTGCACACCCCCAAAACCACAACCCAACCATGATAGAACTTTGTGCCGTTCGAATTGATCGCTGGTTATGGGCAGCGCGTTTTTTTAAGACTCGGTCGGCGGCAAAAACCGCCATCGAGAACGGCCAAGTACTTATAGACGGGCAGCGCACCAAACCCGCAAAAGATGTGCGTATCCAGCAAACTATCAACATTCGACGCAACCAAGAAGCGTTCGAGATAGTGGTCACCAAGCTCAGCGAGCACCGCGGTCCAGCCACAGTGGCGCAAACCCTTTATAGCGAAACAACTCGCAGTATTGAGGCTCGCGAAACCGAGCGAGCACGAAGGCGCATGGAGCGCGCTGGTTTGCAAGTACCTCAAACCAAACCCAGCAAGAAACAACGCCGCGATTTACATCGCCTAAAACACACCACAAACGCCGAATAAGGCCACCTAGGGAACCTTTGATTAATGAGCCACGATGATCTGCTGCACCGGTTTTCCTTTGACAACCTCCCTGTCCGAGGCCAATGGGTGCGTCTAAATGAAGTTGTGGACCAAGCAACCACAAATAGGAACTATCCACCCAGTTTGATCGAAAGCCTAGGCCAAATGCTAACCGCGGTAGCCATGTTCGCAGACAACCTGAAATTCAAAGGGGCGGTAGCTCTGCAATCCAAGGGAGATGGAGCGTTAATTCGCAGCCTTGCTGAGTGCCGCGACCAATCTTTCTTACGCGGTATCATGCATCTTGCGGAAG
>QIGT01000493.1 GCA_003230835.1 Gammaproteobacteria bacterium | reverse complement strand
TTGAACCACCCACCTACGGCTTGCAAGCGACTACCGCAACAGACCCAATTCTTGTACACGAGCAATTGTTCTTTCCAAAACAAATGCTTCGACGTCAACTCCCCTGTGTATCAAATTCCCCTAAGAGGCATCACTGTTCCATTGTGGAATTTGTCCTCAGCGTGTGGTTAAAGTCGGGTGGGAAGGTAGGTCAATCTCGCAGGTGGATTAGGTATGATCCAGAGGAGCCCCTCGGCGCGGTTAGATAGCGTCGAAATTAAATTTGGCGGTGCTGGGTCCGCCGACTCTGCCAGGCGGTTGTCGGGGTGGTGCCTGTTGTTGGTGGACGTGGTCGAGGATCTTGTTGATGACATCGGGTTGTGTGTTTACGTTTTCTCTTTGCTAAACGGCATGTTGGATGATTGAAGGTGAAAATCTGTGATGGTTATAGATATTTTTCATCTCGACATGCTGTCAGAGAATCGTTTAACTTATCAGTGCTTCCTCGGGCTCTGATAGTTCAGCCACTATCGAACTTGGGCGGCGGTTTGAATGCGGCTACTTACATATGACGAAAGGAATTGTATCAATGACAAGATCATCTGAAATCTCAGTATTAGCGGCAACTGATCCATTGTTTGAGTTACCCGGCGTGCCATTGTCTATCGGCGGTATTCTTGATGCCGGTATTAGTCTGTTTCGTAGAAGCTTCAAATACGTGTTCCCCGTAGCGGCTATTGCCGCCATACCCTACGCTTTGCTCGCTATGCAAATGAATTCTCAATTAGCCGGCGTCGATCCAGAGGTAGACCCAGAGATAGCGTTAGCAGCGGCAGTCCGAGCTCTGGCATATCTGCCAGTTATCTACCTAATGTTGGTCTTCATCGCATCCAGCGTTATACACCGCCAGATAGCGTTGACTCGGGGCTTGCCTACCTCGCTCATGGCTGATTTCGGCACGGGTTTGAAGTTACTAATACCTCTGACGATAGTTATGATGCTATATCTTCTCTGCATTGTCGTGGGTTCAATTTTGTTGTTAGTCCCAGGCATTATATTGTCGGTGTCGATGTGTATGTTTTTGTGGGTACCGCAAATCGAAGAACGCAGTGCATGGAGTAGTCTGTGGCGCAGCCATAGTCTCGTTTGGGGTGGGAATTGGTGGCGAACTGCGGTGGTTGTTACGTTAGTGTCAATTATTGGCGTAGTGCTATCGGTGCTAGCCTATTTTGGACTTGGCGCTTTAGTTATAACTGAAACGAGCGGTGAAAGCAGCATGACTCGCCTGATTATCGAAGCATTCCTAGGATGGTTAACCATGGCATTTATTCTCCCACTTTTCATTGCCGTCATGCACGTTCACTATAATGATCTGCTACTGCGCAAAGAAGGTGGCGACCTTGATGCTAAATTGAGTGATATCGCCTCAACTCCCTCTGGTTAGCAGTGTAGAGGTCTGAAAGTTATGTTAGCCGATCTATGAGTGATGCCGGCGAATCACATCAGTTGAACCCACGGGTCTTGGACGACATCGTCCGCGATCTCGACTTGCAGGAAGCCAGTGCGCTCGAGCGGCTGCAACTGTGGTATCGAGATTTTTTAAACACAGCTTGGGATTGGTTAAAAAAGCTAACTGGCGGTGATGATGGCTGGTTGGATAAAGCCACCGATTGGATAGCTCATTGGTTGGCGACCCTTGGTGGTGGGGACCCGATAAGCGCTGAGCACGTTATTGATGGAGTTATCATCGTGACCGTTGGATTGACCGCTTTGGGCGTTGGCTATATAGGTTACAGACTCTGGCAGATCTACCGGCCACTAGATTCCGATCAGCAAACCGAAATTTCATACCTGCTTAGCGATCCAGAACTGCAAAAACCGTTGGAACAACTAAGACCAGAACAGTGGGCACCAGCCTTGCTTAGCCAAGTGTGTTTGACCCTGGTGAGCCAGAATCGGCTTGACCTGTATCCCTATTCAACCAATGCCACTATCGCCCATACTGCAGAATTACCAAGTGGGTTGGAAGTGGCTATGTCAGCACTGGCGGTGGCTGCAGATCGATCTCTATTCGCTGGTTGGATACCAAATGTGGAAGATGCCGCAGTACTTCGTAACCATCGAAACGAGATTATTAAGGCAGTGGCAGACGGAAAATAATGGAACGTTGGAAAACTATCGGCTGGTTCTTGTTCACTATTCTAGCGCTACTGAGTTTAGTTCCTCCCTCAGACAACAATGCAACGAAGACCGGACGTCCCACGAGTGAGAATGAACGCGCGCCAGGGTTGGCAGCGTTGGTGCGTTGGCTTCGTAGCGCCAGTATTCCTGTCCACTCCCAAAGGGTAAGGTTAGAAGGAATAACTGATATCCCAATAACCGCGGCTGGCAATATTCTTATTACTCATCTTCCGTCCAAACTCATCTTCGAGACAGATGAAGTACATTCCTTGCTAAATTGGGTAAACGCGGGGAACACGCTTGTTGTTGCCACTGGTCATTTGGAAGGCACACCATGGGTCTACGAAGGCCGGGATCTCAGTCATAGCCTCTGGCGATTGACCGGTCTAAAACTTGTTCGTGATGATTCCGCTAACTCGGATGAAGTGGACAATGAGCAACCCCTGGGTGGAGGTTTGATGGAAGCTACCGACGAAGTACTTGCCACTCCAGGGTGGCTGCTGCTGCATGGGGCTCGCAATAGCGTAGTTCTGCAGGCAACCGGCGCGCATCCGCTTACCGATCAACTGAAACGAATTCAAGTACCATGGGATAGAGCCCATTGGAATAGAAAAGTCTTCGTTGCCAGTACTGCGAGCGACGATGCTGAAAGTCAGGATGACACGGAAAAAGAAGCTGAATCGCCGACTTGGCCTTGGACTGCAGATATCAACTCTTGTCGCGTTGAAGCTGACGCTGTTACGCAGTCCATTCAAGTTGTAGACGTGACCGCGAGGCAATCGCGGCTACTGCGTGGACGAGAAAGCTGTTTGTCTATCCCCACGCCAACAGAAGATGTCTGGCAGACGCTATTGAGGCACAAGGCCACAGATCAACCGGCATTGTTTGTAGCCCCTCTCGGGGCGGGGCAATTAGTAGTGCTGCTACACGCATCCTTGCTAGATAACGAAGTAATTCATCGCTTCGACAATCGTACATTCACCCAGAGCTTAATCACACAGTACTTGAAACATGGGGGCACAGTGATAGTTGATGATGCCCATCAAGGTCTGAATGACATTTTGGAAGTCAGCGACTTGCTCGGCGACTCGCGCTTCTACACGAGTATTGGTTTTGTCTTATTTTTTTGGCTCGCGTATTTACTGGCAGATTCCGGACAATGGCAACGGGCTACATACAAACACCAACTTGCTAAAGTTAGCCAGCGGGATTTGGTGTTAGGTAACGCCAATTTCTTACGCCGGCGACTACATCCGACTGCCACAATCGAAGCGATATTGGATCCACTTCGAGCGCAACTAGCGACCAAGTGGAATTTGTCCAGGCAGACTGCGCTGGCCCAAGGATTAGCCTTTGAACAACCCCGGCAGCCGAAGGCTGTAGCTAGGTTGGAGGAGTTGTTAGCGATGGTCGAACGTCGCCAGACCGTGTCGCTACCGACGCTTCAAAAAACTGTTCACGAACTCATCAATGCCTAGCTCTGGGACTTAAGAGAGAGTGAGGTCAAATCAACATTATTCCAGGAAGATGTTTGCATGACGGCTACACAAGATTACGTAAAACAAATGGAGACTAAGCTCGGCGAACGCGTGTTTGGCGTCGGTCCGGTGGCTCGATTGCTAGCGATGACTCGCATTGCGGCTGGACATGCTTTGTTACAAGGACCTCCAGGTATCGGAAAAACGTTACTCGCACGCACCTTCGCAGATGCACTCGGAGGTAAGTTTCGTCGGATCCAGGGTACGCCGGACTTACTGCCAGGCGATATTACTGGGGTTACGATCTTTCGCCCTGACGGTTCGGAGTTTGAATTTCGACCCGGCCCGTTGTTCGCAGATGTGGTGCTAGTCGACGAAATTAACCGCGCTGGCCCCAAGACTCAGTCAGCGTTATTGGAAGCGATGGAGGAGCGAAGCGTTACTCTGGATGGTGAAACCAGAGAATTACCTAAAAATTTTCTAGTGATAGCAACTCAGAACCCAATGGACTTTGAAGGCACCTATCCGCTGCCAGAATCCCAAATCGACCGTTTTCTTATTCGACTTGATCTTAGCTATGTTGAGCGTGAAGCTGAAGCTGCGGTTCTTAAACAGTATGCCAAACCACACAGTGCACACGAATTGCCTTTGAAGGCACTAGCCCAGGAGAACACCCTACTTAACGTTGCGAGAGATCAAGTTGCTGCGACTGTTGTTGAGCCTGCACTCATCCATTATGTTCTCGATCTATGTGATGCTACGAGGCGGAACAAGGAAATAGCACTGGGCCTGTCCACTCGTGCGGCGCGCGCAATGCTGCTGATGGCACGGGTGCAGGCATCAGCGAGCGGTTTCGAGTTTGTCCGTCCCGACGACGTGCAAGCAATTGCGGCTAGCGTCGCTAATCACCGCCTGGTCTTGACGCCAGAAGCCACATTGGCGGGTATGGATGGAGAACAAATGTTGGATCAGATCATGAGCGAGGTGCCGGTGCCGAGAGTAGAAGGGGGTCGTCTTGACGTTGATGGTCATGCGTTAGTTACAAGTGGAGATACGGCAAGCACGCCCGAGCCTTCTCCCAGTCCCACTAGTGGTTTATGAGACTACGAGCGGCAGCATTAGTCTGGATCGCGCTAACGGCCTTAATAGGTATTGCCGGTCAATGGCTGGGTTATCCATTAGAACACCTGTGGCGCTGGTTTCTCGGTTTGTTAATTGTTGCTCTACTCATCGAATACTTCACCGCGCAGTCAACTCGTCTAGTGGCGAGCCTAATCCCTTCAGGAACTGCCTATCTAGGTCGTGAATCGCAATGGCAGCTTGAAGTTTTCAATCAAAGTCAACGACATCTACGTGTGCGTTATGCACCCATGTCCCCACCTAGATTCAGCGGTGCGTTACCGGAATCCACCGTAGTACTGCAACCCTTCCAACGCCACAAACTGGATTTCTTTCAAATCCCCCAACAGTTGGGCGAGCATCCGTGGCCTTCTCAGCCAGTGGAACTTGGTGGCATCTTTCACTTCGCTAGCTGGATTCAGCACCTACCGCTACATGCCAAAGCAGAGCCTAAAACCAATACTAAAGCTAGTCGAGACATGCCAGCCGATCGCCACCGTCCGACGACGATCAATGTATTGGCGTCGACGCTGGTAGAGCCGGATCAACTGCAACCAGCCGCCCGCCGAGCAGCGTTAGATCGGCAAGGCCCAAGAACCGTCTCCAATCTAGCCACGGGCGGTCAGGAATTTCGCAGCCTGCGTACGTATATGCCAGGCGATTCACCAGCCAGCATCGATTGGAAGAGCACCGCGCGTTCAGGCCAACTCAGAGTTCGCGAAACTCAGGCAGAGCAACAACTCTTAATCTACTTTGCACTCGATTGCGGACGCGGCAGTGGACTACAAATCGGCGATATGACATCTGTGAGCCACGCGGCAAATCTGATCGCCCGTATGGCCGAATTTGCAAACCAGGCTGGAGATTCCTTCGGCATACTCACGTTTGCGGATCAGCCTTTGGCGCGACTACGACCAGGTCGTGGCACGGTTCATCTGCGTGCGCTGCGCACTTTGCTCACTCATGTCGAAACCGTTGACGCAGAATCCAATCCGCTCAGCGCTGTCATGGCGCTTTCGAAAATGCTCCCGCAGAGAGCCCTAGTTTTGCTATTTACCAGCTTAGATGATGTTGAGGCAGCCGGACAGCTAGCCCAAGCAACCTTACTATTACGACCAAAGCATCTACCCATGCTGGTTAGCGTCGAAGATTTGTGGGTTCGTGAGACAGCGCGCGGTCAAAGAGCCGATGCGCATGATATTTATACTGCTATCGCCGCGCGCGAACACCGTCGCAGTGCGGTCAGAACGCGCGCTCAAGTGGAGCGATTAGGGGCTATAGTTATTGAAGCAGCACCAGAGAAAATTGAACCATTGGTATTCGATCGGCTACGGCGCTTACGAGCGAACCACAGTGTCTGAATTGTACATACGGCTGATAAACCTCCAACAGCGCCCATCCAGTAGCAACAGTAAAATTGCAAACCAGAGCACGCCGATCACGATTCGACTGCCTAACTCAAATTGATCGTTTGGTGAGACATAACCCTCGATAAACCCACTACCTATGAGGAAGGGTACGCATACAGACGCCAGTGCTCCGGCATCGCTGGCGGCAGTACGTAGGGAGTGAAGTCGACCTTGCGCGCCCGGGCGGGCTAGCGCTTTGCCTAATGCCATGCCCGCAGCACCGGCCAAAACAATAACCGATAGCTCAACCAACCCATGAGCGATGATGAATTTAAAAAGCGGCAAGCTCATTTGAAATTGCGCTGTGTAACCGAAAACGGCGCCCAACATAAGTCCGTTTAGTGAAATTATATAAAGTGTGCCAATCCCATATAGTAAGCCTAGCGCGAATGCCGTGAGAGCCACGGTTACGTTGTTCGTCATTAATTGGTAGGACAGCAACGACGACGGTATGACGTTGAGTAAGTCATCCGTCCATAGTTCGTGGTTTTGTACCATGAGCAACATGTTATCCGACAAAAATAGTTGCGCCGTTTCTCGCCAGATGGAAACCATTGCGAATCCCAGTATGGCGGTGATCAGAAAGAGCCCAGCGGCTAGAGTAATTTCACCACGCAAATTTCGAACTGATTGGGGGACCCGCTGAGAATAAAGCAACCATAGATCGTGCAGTGGCTGACTTGGTCTACGGTGAATCGCACGGTGCGTCTGGGCGAATAAGGCTTCCGCCGCATAGTGGATAGCTGTGTCGGGCACTTGTCGCCGGGCTAAGGAGGTATCGCGAGCTAGACTGCGATATCCGTCAAGCACTTCACGCGCTTCCTCCATGCTGC
>QIGT01000128.1 GCA_003230835.1 Gammaproteobacteria bacterium | reverse complement strand
GTATACGATCCAGGCAAGGAGATTTGCTGGACGCGATTTCCAAGACTCTACCGATGTCTCTTATGGAGCAAGGATACATTGGGGAGAACAGAATGAATGTGTATGACACACCACTTCTGGTGATCAACACTGCTGACGATCCTATTGTGCCTACCGCTGAGAGCATTTTGTTATCACAAGCAAGCAGTCAGGGAAAGCTCATGTTGTTCGATGATCACAAGGGGCACTGCATATCTCGATCAACAGGGAACCCTCCGACTATTAAATGGCTGTCCTATCACATGCGTTTGGAGAACAACTAGAAAAAATCTTAATGGTTCGTGGCCGCTCACACAATTTCACAGCATCACTTGTAAGCTTGCCAAGCATTTAGAAGTTTCCCGGCTCAAGCAGCTTGGCAGGAACAAGCCAAATACCTTGCTGCTCCGCTGTGCGCTCGCCTTTGCCCGGAAATACCGCCCTCTTCCCGGTATCTCGGGGGAAGATCAATTTAGAGACGCCATCAAGGCCCAAGCAAACGCAATAATCCGAGATTATAGTTCGATGATTGCAACGTAGGTTAGGTGGTTTAGGGGCTTACTCCTCGTTCAGTTTTTCAACAAGCCAGTCGAGCATGTGCGGGTAAATTGTATCCATTTGTCGTCCCGCGCAATGTGGTGCGCGACCCATAATCCAGAGCTCACCTTTGGCCGCTGCTGCATTGACCATATGCATGTCTTCAAGGGATACGACCGCATCGTTTCCGCCATTGACAGTCAACAGAGGTATCTCAATCGTTATTTCGCCGGTACCAACGATCCCTCGCCGTACCAATGAAAATGGGTCCTTCTCCGCCCGTTCTTCGAACGCTTCAGTATCAAAATTATCAGGATCAAATCCCATGCGACGCATGGCAGACCGCAACATCGCGCCACTACCTGACTGCAGTCTTTGCTGAACGCCTGCAGTAGGAAGTTCGAAGGCCGAATGAACAAGGCCACAGTGATTGATGGCCGCTTTAAGTCGCTTATCTTCTGCCGCCATTTGTACTGCATAGTAGCCGCCGAAGCTTCCGCCGATCAAGCCAACACGGCTGAAATCGAACTCACCTGATTTCTCGAACCAATCGAGTATGCGCTTGTGCAATTTATGCGAGTCAGGGCGGGTATACCAGTCCAAGCTCTCACCGGTACCGGCAAGATCGAATGCTGCAACAGCCACGCCCCTTGATGCGAGTCCCTGAGTCGCGTTCTCACTAGTTTCTTTTGATCCGTCGGTCCCGCCCGTGTAGAGAACAAGCGGCGGATTGTCGATATCTTTCGGTTTGTATAAATGAACGATAATTGTATGGCCTTCGAACGGTATTTCTACGACCTCGAATGGGTACTCGAGCAGGTCATTGATTTTGTACATGACGTCTCGAAATCGCGCATATGCTCGTTTCTCCGACGGTGTAAAATGGTCGGCCAAGTAGCCAATACCGTAAAAGCGCAATGCCCGGGTGTAGTTTTCTTTCGCCAATTCAGCATCACCAGCTTGTAACTGCCCGTCGGCCAGAGATTCATAATACTCGCCGGTCTTACGCCACTCATATGACCAAACGCCCGGGCCGTCGCCATAAATGGTAGTGATTCGTGCTGCGGTCATCTCTACAACCGGCCGATTACCGACTCCCGCGATAAGGCCTCCTACACGCCCCCCCGAATAGATGACTTCAGTGTCAGGGTCGATGGTCAGCGCTTGCGGATCGCGAGAGTCGATGATCTGCGCTTGCGCACCGATCGATCCGGGAATAATCAATGCAGCCAATAGCAACCGAAACCCAATTAGTCTAGCGTTCTTCATTCTTACGTCTCCGAAAAAAATAGCGATCATTCGTTGACTGTCAATCTTATCGCCAAACGGCGATTAGTCCCTACCCTAATTGGGGGTTCTTTATGAGCGTCCCTAGCTAACCTTGGCAATAGCCTAAGTTAGAGCTGGGGCACAGCTCAATTTCTATTTTGAACACCCGCTTCAGTCTTTCTGCCCAATAAAGCGGGGCCAGGGGACGATCGGTTTCTCGATTGGTCCCCAGGGAGGGCTCCGATTCGGCACAACCGTTCGAGGCGATCCCGCTGATGGGGCGGCAACTGAAGAACCACGGCCAATCACCCGTGACAGCTTGCCTCGGCAGAAATTTCTGCGCGCCTTAGAAAAACACTCCAAAGGCTTTGGCTTCTATGAGGTTGACGCTGTTAAACGTGCGGCAAGGAGTTCCATGCGATCTGCGCCGAAGTACACTTCATCATTAAGCATAAAAGTGGGCACCCCAAATACGCCTCGTTCATAGGCTGCTTGGGTGTTTTTGGTGAGCAGCTCAACCCCTTCGGTAGGGCCTTGTTGCAGCAGTTTAAGATCATGTTGCCCAAGGCAGGCTTGCAAAACAGAACTATCGTTAGGGTCTTGTTGGTTCTGCCAGATTGCGCTAAATATCGCACTACGGAAATCTGCATGTTCGGTACCCGCTTGTTCTAAGAGGGCCGCAATTGCCATGGCTTGGTTGCCATCGGGTTTTGCCGAATACGGCATGTTGAAAGGAATCTTCCAATATTCAATTAAACGAAAGATATCGGCCATAAAATGCGCGCGTTTCGGAGGGCAGAACGGATCACCCGTCTCAGACCAGAGGGGTTGGTTCTGTTGGAGGTTCAAAAGCAAATCAACAAACACAGGGCGCCAAGTGATTTCTGCTCCCGCATTAGTCAAAAGCTCCATGCGTTGGGTTGCAAAGTACGCAAAAGGACTCCGAAAGTCGTAATAGAATTCGATTTTTGACATATATGACCTTGTAGGGTGTTGTGAAGAGAGTTGGATATTTTTGGCATTGCTAGTTTGCTTGTAGTCGATGCCTGGAACTTCCGAAAACTAGACAAGTTCATCCAAACTTTGCGAACCCAATATTACAAGCCAGCGAACATCGCCACCCATAGGTGCAACACCGCCAGAAAATACTCAATCGAACAGGCAGGTTGCGCGAATTTCGATACTGCAACGGGCGGGCGCATCCGCTGGGACGTTAGGGTCTTTAAACGCGGAATGTGGTGTCCAGAAAGTTTTTCCGGTACGCACTAGATCGCTGTCAAAGGTGCGGAAAGCCACCACCTCGTCTACTTGCATGTGCGGGAAAACATACCAGTCATGCATGCTGGTCGAAGGCGGTGGGTGCACTGCGTAGGTATCGAATGCAAAATCGCTACCGGCATAAGACGGCACATGAATGGCTTGCATATCCTGGCGAGGCACGCTCTGTGCGTCGCAAAATGCAATGGGAAGGTCCATCTCGGGCGCACCAACATTGCGCCAGAACTGCAGAATGAGCATGCGCTTGGCGCGTGCAACATCGCTCGCCTGCAGACCTGCCGCGGTCAGCGCGCGTACGCTGTCAGGATCCTCACGCAGATAACGTTCGGTGACCAGTCCTGCGTAATTGTCGGTGAAATCAGAGTGCACAAACTGGATCGGCGCATAGTCTTGGTGAACTTGGGCCTGTGCAGGATTGCGGCTGATGTGACTGGATACTAGGGCGTGGGTGCAGCCACTCATTTGCTTGGCGAGGGATGCCATCTCAGCATAGTAGTAGTTTGCGACCTCACGCTTGTTATCCCAATCGGATACCGCGGAGACGTGGTGCAGTAGCTCAAATCCATGTTTGGGCCAGTGCAACCCTGCATGGGTGCGGCCGTTCCAGATCGGTACCTCAATGGGCACGGTTTCTTGGCCACCCATGTAATTCATGGGTGTAAAACAATATTCCTCAGTTGTGCTCACTGGTATTTCCGCAACTTTCCGCAACAACAATGGTCTGCCTATAGTAACCGCCCCGGCGCAGTCGTGCGAATCGTAAGAATCGCTAAGCCTTCGGGGTTGGTTTGTAGTCGGTGACGTGCGCGGCAAAACCGGCACCCGCTTCAGTGTAGATGTTGAATACCGTCGTCGCACCAGCATTCTTCAACGCTTCTATTTCGTCCGGAAATTTAGCTATAGCGGCAATTTGCCCGCTAAAGGATACCTCTGTTAAGCGCTCGATGATTGTAAGATGTGTACTCACTTTCGGTAGTGCCAACATCACCAGTTCAAGGGTATGTGAGGCTTGGATTCGGTCCCAAAAATCTGTATCACTAGGATCACCGAGCAAAACGTTACGACCGGTTGCCTGTTGGTTACGCACGGTGAGCGGATCGATGTCTACACCAACAACAGTTTCACCATGATGACCACGCATCGTATCGTAGGCGCCTGTGCCTACCCCACCCATGCCAATGATGGCGATCGTCGCACCCCCCAGGTCGAGCAATTGATCGTCCGCCAGCCTTTCACGTCGTTGCAATCGCCGCCAGATCGAGCGGTGTTCAACATAGAGCCAATGAGAACAGGTATTGAGTATTGCGCTGATGACAAATGACAGGGCCAAAGCGATAGAGATGACAATCAGCCACTGGTTGTCGATCCAACCGTTGGCAACGCAAATCGCTGCTACGATCAAACCGAACTCACTGTAGTTTGTCAGATTCAAGGTTGTCAGCAACGAGGTGCGCGCGCGTAAATTGAAACCTGTCAGGAGCACAAAAAACAACGCCGACTTGAAGAATATTAATGGTGTAAGCATTGTGCCAACAATAAAGGTCTGCAGTGACAATTGACCAGACAGGCCGATCGAGAGAAAAAAGCCAAGCAGAAACAAGTCTTTGAACCCCAACATGGTCTTTGCCATTTCCTCGGCTTTGGCATGGTTTGCGATGAGTACGCCGAGGATCAAAGCTCCTAGGTCTCCCTTCATCTCAACCAGTTCAAAAATTTCTGCACCCCCAAGTGCGAGGAGGAACCCATAGAGAACGAGGAGTTCGCCGTGGCCAACACGCGCAAGTAGAAGATGCAGCAGCGGTCGCAGAGGAATGAGCAACAACAATAACAGCGCCCATAAAGAAGGTACCTTGCCCGCGGACACCGCTAGAAAAACCACGGCCGCAATATCTTGCATAATCAAGATACCGATCGCGAGCCGGCCATGAAGTGAGGACATCTCGCCTTTCTCTTCCAGTACCTTGACGACAAATACGGTACTGGAAAAACTCAAAGCGAAAGCGATCAGCAACGATTGCTGAAAATCCAATGTAGGAAATTGAGATGCCCCTAACAGGGCAAGCGCATAGATGAGAAGGCCAAATACGCCCACGACAATTGAGGTATGAAGGCCCGTGACCGCCCATACTTGGGGTCTCGCCAAGGTGCGAAGATTGAGCTTGAGCCCAACCGTAAACAACAACAAGGTGATGCCAAGATCTGCCAGTGTCTGCAACAATGCACCGTTGCCGATACCCTGAGTATTGAGCAGAAACCCGGCGACTAGATAGCCCACCAGGGGTGGTAGCCCGACCTGTCGCGCTAACAAACCCAGCAGAAAGGCGAGTGAAATCCAAGCAACATCACTGAAGCCAACGGCAACCCACTCAATGTCCATCTACCACCTATGTCTGTCAGTCATTACCGGGTTGATATGATATTCTAAGTCATCTTCTATGCAGATTACACTCAGGTCCATTCGTACATACCGAGGGCTGCGCTTTGAGAGTAAGGATGAAAGCGGACAGATTACGTGTTACTTGCAGTGGGTAAATATTTGTTTGGGCTGTACCCAAATTGACAATACAATAAGTTCTCGCAGTCGATTTGCCACGGATTAGTAATTCGACACCGTTATGCAGGATAAAGGCAATGCCACTCAAAATTATCGGCGCTGGATTTGGACGAACGGGTACCCTTTCTCTGAAGCTTGCATTGGAGCAGTTGGGATTCGGACCGTGCCATCACATGGTAGAGGTGTTCGGAAAAAACGACCACATCGCATTGTGGCACAATGCTAGCGAAGGCAAAGCAGTGGATTGGGAAGCTGTTTTCGCTGGCTACGCCAGTGCCGTCGATTGGCCTGTTTGTTATTTCTGGCGGGAGTTATCGCAAATATATCCAGATTCAAAAATTCTGCTGACTCTTAGAGATCCTGATGAATGGTATGACAGCGCGGTCAACACAATCTTCGGGCGCATGATGCATTTGCCAAAAGATGTTACCGACCCCCTCGGTCGCATGGTGCGAAAACTTGTCGCGGAGAACACTTTCGGCGGCGACTTGTCCGACCGCGACAACGCCATCAGAATATTCCAACAACACACCCAGGAAGTCATCGATACGATTCCCGCCGACCGGCTTTTGGTGTTCGAAGCGACCCAAGGCTGGAGTCCGTTGTGTGAATTTCTCAGCGTGCCAGTCCCTGATACCGCCTATCCAAAGACAAATACAAGCCAACAGTTTCGGCAGCGCATTGGCACCATTGGGACCATGACGAAGTGAAATTGTGAGCACGGTATGAGCCAAGAGACCATCGGCAAATCAAAGTTTGTCGAATACTTGCCCAGGATGATGACAACTAAAGTGCTTGCGATCCTGGGGTTGGTGTTGCTGGCCAGTTGTGGGGAAGGTGGCTCTCAGCAGATGGAAGCTCAACAAGCCACACCACCCAGCGACTTTGGTTTTGTGGGTCGATCGAGTGCATGTTTTCTGCAACTACCAGAGCAATCAAGATCGATACGTGTCAACTGTTTTCATATCGACGGTATGCTGCACATTCACTCGAACCGTTGGTCAAAATTGCCGCGTTGGCGAGGCGAAAGCTGGGTGAAGACCGTTAGGAGCAACCCGCTTGTTCAAATCGAGATCGCTGACAAGATCTTCGCGATGTCGGCAACAGCCATCGACGACGAGGAACGCCGAATAGCCATACTTCGGGAACGTGGCTACTGGTATGCCTGGGATGGCATCACGGTTTTCAGTTTCAGCCCCATCGGCGAGAAAGAAAAGAGTCGGCGTAACCCACGATAACTCACCGCGCTTCCAACCCCTATTTCATTGCCAGGTTGGGTAGTTCCATGGCATCGCTTGTTCGAGACCGGCTGCGGCTTGAAATAGCTGGTCCTCCCGGTTCATTGCCGCGACAAGCTGTACGCAAGCGGTAACGACACCGCCGGTTGTCCAGTGATGTTAAATTGAGTTGTAAACGCGGCAATTGCAAACACATCACGCGTCTTGCTTGCCAGGGGGAGCGGGGGCGCTGACATAGTTGGTGTGACCAACAAGTCAAATCCGTTTGACCACCACTGAGCCATCTCTCTGGACCACAACTGGAGATCAGCAACGATTGCAAGGTACTCAGCGGCACTCATTTTCCTGCCGTTATCCGCAAGCGCCTGGGTGGATCTCTCGATATCATTCTCGACAATGTCGCGGCCCAGCACCTGGCCCCATTCGGTTAGCGATTTTGCGACCCAGGAAGCCACGATTTTGCCAAACCCGGAAAAGATTCTTCGATGCTGATCCAGCGCGGGCGGAT
>QIGT01000489.1 GCA_003230835.1 Gammaproteobacteria bacterium | reverse complement strand
GTGGGTCGAAGTACATGCAGATCCAGGAAGACGGCTTACCGGTACTTGAATATGGGGATATCAACTTCGCCAACACCGATAATTTTCTAAGATTTGACTCAACCGTAAAAAGAATTGAATCAATTCGTGGTGGGTCAGCGTCCACTTTTGCCAGTAACTCACCTGGCGGTATTATTAACGTGTTGAGTAAGACGGGTGGAGACGACATGGGCAGTGTTGGCTTGTCTTTTGGCGCCGACTACGATGAGTTCCGCACCGATTTCGAATATGGCGGTTCTTTAAATGACTCAGTCAGTTACCACGTCGGTGGATTCTTCAGAGATGGAGAGGGCGTGCGTGACACAGGATTCAATGGGGATAGTGGAGGCCAGGTAAAATTCAATATCACTAAAGACTTTGAGGACGGGTTTATACGATTTTACGCGAAACATCTTGATGACAAAGTAACGACCTATTTGCCTTCTCCCATTCGCGTAGAAAGTAACGGAAGTTTTGGACCCGTTAATGGTTACGATGCGAGTTCGCAAACTACACATTCACAGGCCACCAATAACATCACAACGTTTGATCAATTTGGTAATCCAACCGAACGAGCAGTGTCTGATGGTATTGAATCCAAAGTCACTGCCTTTGGTTTTGAGTTTGATAAAGACCTACCAAACGGTTTAGTCGTTAATAATAAGTTCAGACGGTCTACAGTCACTGGCGGCTTTATCTCTCCGTTTACGGACGGGTTCGCTGGGGGCACTGATACGATTGCCAACAAAGGCGATGCTTTGTGTGCCACGGCTAGCGTCGGTGGTGTCAGTCTTGATTGCTCCGCAGGTGTTGTTGCCACAATTAACGGAGCTACTGCCAATCCCAATCAACTTGCCTATACGAACTTGCTTTTTGATGCTAGTTACGACGATGTGGGCCTCTTGGCCAATGACTTCAAAATTACCAAAGACTTCGGACGATTTGTGGTCACTGGCGGTTATTACTATTCCAAGCAGAACATTGATACTTCATGGAATAGCTGGCACACACGCATGCAAACTCTGGATGGCGCCAATTCACAGAATATTAACTTTGTGGCAACCGGCGCTGGTATTGACAGCGGTGGCAATGTCGTTGACGTAGTGCTCGCCGATGATGGCGCGCTGACCCAGAGCTTCCTGGCGTGGGATTGGGATCTTGAATACACCACTAGTGCTCCGTACCTGAATATTGGTTTCGACGTAAATGACCGTATTTCTTTAGATCTTAGTGTTCGTCGTGACTCTACTGAAGCACGTGGACGCCGGCTGGACGGTTGTTGTGGCGGAAACGTCTCGACTGATTTGAACGGCAACGGTACCGTTGGGCAGTTTGAAGTTGTAGGTGGTGTTATTACGCGTTTAGACAGTGATGCACTGCTAGAAAACTCAGGTGCTTCCAGCGACTTTATCTCTGGCGGCGTACGTAGCCTCAATGAGAATAATGCGGCAGTTACCAATGTAAATTACGACGCCGATAACACTGCTTACTCAGTTGGTGGTGCGTTTGTGATCAACGATTCTTCCTCAGTGTTCGCACGTTACAGCGACGGCGGTCGTGCCATTGCCGACCGACTCACCCAAGTTGGTGGGTCGCTCAACACAGACGGCAGCCTGACATCTACTACAGACGGTTACGATAATGTCACTCAGTTCGAGCTGGGCTACAAACACATAGGAGACCGTTTCTCAGTGTTTGCTACTTATTTCAATACTGATGTAGAAGAAACCAATGCGGAAATCACCAGCGGTCTTACCTTTGTACGTGAATATGAGGCAAGTGGAATTGAGCTTGAGGGTGACTACGACATTACCGATGGTTTTAGCGTGGCTGGTAACATGACCTGGAGCGACGCAGAAATATCGAAGGACCTGAATAATGCTGCGGTTGTCGGAAACACACCTCGACGTCAAGCTGACCTTATTTGGACAGTGACACCAAAATATCGACGCGATAATTTCTCGGTAGGTGCAACTTTGCAAGGTTCCACTGACTTCTTTCTCGGTGATAACAATGACCTTAAGCAAGACGGCTACAATTTGATCCATCTGTTTGGTAACTGGCATGTCACGGATGCGTTGACGGCTTCCGTTAACATTAATAACGTAACAGATGAGTTTGTAATTACCGAATCCGAAGAGGGCTCAGCAGCGGCGGGTTCGATCGTCCGTGCACGAGCACTTAGTGGTACTTCTACTTCAATTGGTTTTCGCTACCAGTTCTGATTATCTTAGTCTTGCTTGCAGTGTTGGCCCGGGCACAAAAGTGCCTGGGCCAACTAAAGCATGAGCCGCCATAAAGAAATACGCTAAGGTAGCGCCAGGGAGATCGATGTGTTTGCTTTGTCTGCAGACGTAATAATCAGTCGCGTTATGGTGCAACTAAATAATCACGATCTACAACAAGAACCCCGTATGATTGGTTTGTTTACTAGTCTGCGGCGTCCAAAACATTTTGGTCCGGCGGAAGATATTGATTTCGATAGTGATTTTAGACATCGCCACAAACACAAACCACTCAATAGCGACAACGAATAAGAAAACACTAATTTGCTATGGAAAACAAAGTACAGCTAATCACTTATGTCGATCGTCTTGGTAAAGACATTAAGGGTCTTACGGTGTTGTTGACCAATGAGTTCTCGGGTTTATTTGGGGGTGTTCATTTGCTCCCGTTCTTCACACCTATGGATGGCGAGGACGCCGGGTTCGATCCAACGGACCATACGTGCGTGGATTCCAAGTTAGGTGATTGGTCAGACGTTCGTGCTTTGACCAATGTCATGCCAGTAATGGCAGATGTGATTGTCAATCACATGTCCAGCGGCTCAAAACAGTTTCTCGACGTCGTTGAAAATGGCAAGGCCTCAGCCTATTGGGAGTTATTTTTAAAAAGAGACGATGTATTCGATGCGAAGTCGCCAGATTGTCTTGAAAAGATAATCCGACCACGACCAACGCCACCCTTTACTACGGTGACTCTTGCCGATGGAACGCAGGTAGAGTTTTGGACAACGTTTGGCCCGCGACAAATAGATATTAATGTAGAAAGTGAGGCGGGCAGGGGATACCTTGACCGCATATACCAAACCTTTGCAGACTCAGGAATTAAATACTTACGTCTGGATGCCATTGGGTACGCCGTTAAACGGTCCGGAACATCGTGTTTTATGGTGCCGGAGACCTTTGATTTTATTAGTGCCTTGGCTGACAAAGCCGAGCAGTCCGGTATGGAAACGCTCGTTGAAGTTCATTCGCATTATAAAAAGCAGTTGGATATCGCAAAGCAGGTCTCCTGGGTGTACGACTTTGCATTACCTCCCTTGATACTGCATGCGTTTTATAGAAGGGACTGCAGTCCTCTTGGCCGATGGTTGCAAAACTCTCCGCGGAATTGTTTAACGGTCCTGGACACCCATGACGGCATTGGTATTGTTGATGTTGCCGGTAACAAACGGCATCCAGGTTTTCTTGACGACGAGCAAATTAATTTTCTTGTAGAAGAAATTCATCGGCAGACAAAAGGGGAGAGTGTTGAGGCTAGCGGACATGCTGCAAGCAACCTTGATATTTACCAGGTCAACGCTACCTACTATGACGCTTTGGGGCGTTCTGATCGGAAATATTTGCTGGCACGCGCAATTCAACTGTTTGCACCTGGAGTACCACAAATTTATTACATGGGGCTTTTAGCGCAGCCAAATGACATGGAGTTGCTTAAAAGCACAGGAGTAGGGCGGGACATTAACAGACACTATTTCAGTAGCGAAGACATAGAGGCGGCTATTGAGCGGCCGGTAGTTCAGTCTCTGTTTAAGCTGATACGACTACGTAACACTGCTCTTGGTTTCAAAGGTGAGTTTTCTATGCACCAACGCTCTTACAGCCACATCAAATTATGCTGGGTTCACGGGCAAGACACGATTGAGCTTGATATAGACATGTCTGAATTTGAGGGTCACATTACTCAATGCGAAGGGGGTAACGCTCAACATTTCAGTATTGCCGATCAATTAAAGGAAAACGTTTAGTTTCCTGTTATGCCTGGCACTGCGGTGGCAGGTTATGGCTTACCGATATTTAGTCCAACCGGAAAGTTGAGTACGCCGTAGCAATTGTGGCTTAGTTTAGTGAGTAATCTGACTAACAATCGCGCAAGCCGGTGCATGGTACATTTCGACGATACCGGCAAGCGAATTGAAGACTCTGGCGGAACATTAATTGCTTCTTCCAGATCAGGAGTAAAACGAGAATGAATTGCCGAGGTTCAAATGAATAACAAACCCAATACCGCTCCTCTGTCGTTTAAAGAAAAGGTCGGATACGGCCTGGGCGACATGGCCTCGAATTTCTATATGGGTTTCTTCGGCCTGTTTCTACTTTATTACTATACCGACGTTTTCGGCATTTCGCCGGCGGCAGCGGCGACCATGTTGTTAGTGACAAAAATTGTCGACGCCATTAGCGACCCGGCAATGGGCTTGATTGCCGATCGAACGAGGTCACGGTGGGGCAGATATCGACCTTATCTTCTTTGGGCGGCTATACCTTATGCCATTCTCGGATACATGCTTTTCCTGGGGCCAGACCTCTCCGACACAGGCAAATTGATTTACGCGTACATCACTTACACACTGGTAATGCTGGCCTACACGGCAATCAATGTTCCTTATTCCGCTCTTCTGGCCGTGATATCTCCTGTGGCCGAGGAGCGTACAAAAGCCACACAATTCAGATTCGTGTTTGCATCGTTAGGAACACTTTGCGTGGGCGCATTTGCAACACCGCTCGTAAGTTGGCTCGGCGGTGACAACGAAGTGCTCGGATTTCGCCTGACAATTATTCTGTTTGCGGTTCTTTCTGTGCTGATATTCTGGATAACATTTGCCACAACACGCGAGCGAATTAAGGCTAAGCGACACGACTCCAGTGTTCGAGAAGACTTCTCGGCCTTACTAAAAAATGTTTCCTGGATAATTTTGGTCTTTACGGGGATTCTGATCGTTGTCGGGTTGGTTGCACGTTTCGCATCTATCGTTTTCTATCTTAAATACTACATGGTTGACGATGGTTCCCGCATCTTCCTGATTTTCGACCGTACGGCGTTCCTCACGTCTTGCGGTTTGATCGGGCAACTCATTGGTGCGCTGATAACGCCAATGTTGACAAGACGTTTTGAGAAAAATCACCTGGTAATAGGGATGAATTTACTACATGCAGCGCTACTCGCACTGTGTTTCTTCATTCCACCCGATCAGTTCGCGGCTATAGTTGTCGTACACAGCATTGGAATTCTGACGTTCGGCGTGGTCATTACGCTGCTGTTTTCAATGTACACAGACTGCGCCGAATACGGGGAATGGCGAACAGGTAAGCACACGGCCGGTCTGATTGTATCTGCATCAATGTTCTCGCTGAAATTCGGCTCTGCCGTTGGTGGTGCACTACCCGGGTTCATGTTGGCATGGTTCGGATTCGTGGCAAACCAGGTTCAAATTGATTCGGCAATTACGGGTATACGATTAATGTTCAATGTTTTACCGGCAATATTCTTCTTAATGGGTGGTTTACTCATGTTTTTCTATACGATCAATCGAGAATTACTAAGCCGCGTTGAGAAGGAGCTGCATGAACGGCGCGCAGATATAGACGAGTCGGAGGTGCTTGCGTAGTGAGCGTTGCAGTTCTTGGTGAAGCGTTGATTGACATGATTGCACAGGACGATGGATCGTTTCGACCGCATCTCGGTGGGTCACCTTACAACGTCGCCATCGGGTTGGCGCGGCAAGGAATCGAGGTAAGTTATTTGTCGCCGTTATCCGACGATACCTTTGGTGATCATTTGCATAAATCTTTGTTAGAAGAGCACGTTGCTGTCCCCATTGCTCGACGATCGCTTTGGCCAACATCGTTGGCATTTGTCACCATCGATGATAAAGGGTTACCTGCTTATCGTCTTTATCGGGAAGGGGTTGCGGATAAAGATGTATCGTTTGATGAATTAAAGGTAAATGTTCCGGACGACTTGGAGCTCTTTCATACGGGGTCATTGGCTCTTACCCCTAGCCAACTGCCCATGATACGCCAAATATTTAAGATGATGCGCGACGAAGGGGTCGTGATTAGCATAGATATCAATATACGCTTGCGAGCCAGTATCGAGCCCCAAGCCTACCTTAACGGAGTACGCTCGCTCATTGGCGAGGCGAATATTGTCAAGGCCAGTGATGAAGACCTCGATGCGTTAGGGTTACATGAGAATTCAAGAAACAGTGCAGAGATTCTCTTTAGCGAAATGGGAGGTGGTCTATTGCTTCTGACTGAAGGAGGCGGTGGGGCAGTGTTATACACAAACAATGGAACGGTAGAAAGAAAAGCCTACCCGGTAGTCAAGATAAGAGACACTGTGGGTGCTGGCGATACCTTTCATTCTGCGTTTCTGGCTTCGCTATGCAGACTAGGCAACATCTCAAAACTCATTAACGATGCAAAACTGAATATTCTTGGGGATGCTCTGGATTTTGCCTGCGCTGCTGCTGCAATAAACGTTTCACGTACCGGTTGTTCGCCACCCTCAGGCGATGAGGTTCGTCGCTTTATTGACACTGCAAAACAAGGCTAGAAACGCTTTCCGTTGTCGTCGTAATTCATTCCTGACACACAAAGTCGTTCACAAACTCACTTCCTGAATATGTCTAAAACTAGGGTGTTGGTTGTTGGTGCTAAGCCGTCTAAATCTAAGTTATGCCTATCCGATGTTATCTCTAAGTTACATATTGGTGTATTTGGGTGCCGTATACTGGCCTGGCCTCGGTGAATCGCCGTCGCTTGCCAAATTTGGTGGGATAATTTTCATTTTCGCGGGCGTAGCACTGATCGCCTATAGGAATAACAATGAAGTTACGACTTCACAGGAACATGATGATCAGAGAATTTAGTCGGAAGGACTTTGATCCACTATCCGAGAAAGCCACAAATGAAAAGCGACTCCGGGCACATATGAATGTACCACCAAATACTTGGCATTGTTACGTATGTATGCAACCAGGGACGCTAGCTTTGGAA